>OMSA01000133.1 GCA_900313645.1 uncultured Methanobrevibacter sp. | reverse complement strand
GGAAAATATTCATAAGATAATTATAGTTTGTTTGGTGGCTGTGATACTTGCATTGGGGGTGGCAATTGGATTCACCCTGATGAAAGAGCCTGTAAAGACTGTAGAGCTGTTTAAGAACGGAACCACCGTTGAAGTTCCAGAAAGCACAGTTCTCATAAACAAAACCGAAACAGGAAGTGTATATAAAACAGGTAAAAACACTACAATAATTGGTGTGGACAACAATAATCTTGCAGGGGCACTGGTGTCAAAGGTCTTATCAGAGGCCATAGTTGAGGTGAGTGAAAAACAGGACAACGGCCTCTACAAGCTTGACAAGAAAAGTATTATGGAATTTGGAGACGGACTTGGTTTGGAATATGATGAAATAGATATAAAAGAGGTGTATATTGGAATAAAAAACAACAATACGGTAAACCAAACTGTTTTCATAATCGGTATTGATCAGCAGGAAATGGTCAATATCATGGAAAGCATTCACTGGAAAGCAGGAGCACAAGTCAACAGTACTGTGGTTGAGCCTTCCACTCCACAACCGGATGAAAAGACTTATCCTTTCTATGCCGATGACGGAAGCATCGTTGGATACTATCATGTCGGGGACGTCGTAACCCATTATGATGGTCTGTATCAATTGAAATCCAATGGTGAATGGGTTTACATTGGTGAAGCAGAAGGCGCAAGTCAGGAAGCCTATAATCAGGGATATTCAGATGCAATAGATGACACTTATGATGATTATTCTTATTATGAAGATGATCCATATTATGATTATTACTCTGATTATGGAGATAATGACGCCGGATATTACTGATTAAGGAATAAGGAATGTCTAATTATCTACAAAACATTCCCTATTTCTTCCATTTCTTTTTTTTAATTATTTTTACAAGTTTGAATTTCTGATTTTTCCCATTTATATAAAATTTTAAAATTGTTTTTGCTGTTAACTGAATTTGATATTCAAAAGTCCATTTTGATAGATATTCATTTATAGTTAAAAAAATATAATATTCTTATAAGAGGATTGTTATGGTTAATGTATATCTCAATGAATTCGAACATTTAAATTCAACTACGGAAAGCATCTTTGAATTGGGTGATTTTAACGTTCTCATTGTCCTGAAAGACGGAACTAACTTTACCAATTGGAATGATGTAAAGAATAATGATGATATTCTGTATGTAAGTGAAGATCTGTTTGGAAAAACCGTTTTAGACGGAAGATACAAAGATTTAAAAAACCTTAAAGCTATCGTCACTTTAGGAGTTGGCAATGTTGTAAGCAAATGTTGTAAGCATGAAGGAGATGTTTTCAGGTTGTGAATCTCTACAGGATATTTCTGTTTTATCATCATGGGACGTTTCAGGCGTTACAGATATGAGCTCAATGTTCAATGAATGCAGCAGTCTTAATGATATCTCAGCGCTGGCAAACTGGAATACAGCCACTGTAAGGAATATTTCAGGAATGTTTCTGGGCTGTGCTTCACTTGAAGATGTTTCCGCATTGGCTAATTGGAATGTCAGCAACGTAAGTGATATGCATTATCTGTTTTCATACTGCACTCATTTGAATAACATTTCCTCTTTGGCTAACTGGGATGTTGGCAATGTGGTGGATGTTGGATGTCTTTTTGAATTTTGTACATTGCTTGAGGACATTTCTGCATTGGCTTACTGGGATTTGTCAAACGTATTCAATATAACCGCATTGTTTAGAGGATGTGTAAATTTAAAAAATATTTCACCATTGTCAAGGTGGGATTTGTCAAAAATGACAAGGAATAAAAGTCTTTTATCAATATTTGCCAATTGTCATTCTTTAAAAAACATCTCCCCATTGGCTGATTGGGATTTGTCAAATATAACAAGAATTGAAGGTCTTTTTGAAGACTGCATTTCACTTAAAAACATTTCTCCGTTGAAAAAATGGGACGTATCAAACATAATTTCTTTTGCTTATCTTTTCAGGGAATGCAACCTTTTGGCGGATATTTCTGCATTATCCAACTGGGACATTTCAAGTGCCGATTCATTGGATGGAATGTTTGATGAGTGTCATCTTCTGGAAGATATCTCCGCTTTGTCATCTTGGGATGTAAGCAATGTAAAATCAATGAATGGAATGTTTAACAATTGCGGTTCATTAGTTGATGTATCTGGATTGGCTTCATGGAATATTTCACAAAATACTTCACTGGATTTTATTTTCAAAGGATGTGACCAACTGGAAGACTATCCTAGCTGGTTTAAAATTGAAGTAATCAGAAATACCAATTTCGACTCAAGGACACGCCATAAAATCATAAACGGCCTGAATGAATCTTTCTTCAGGAAATTTAATTTAAACAGTTTCAATGAGGATACCCAATTGTTCATTGTTGCGGCATGCAATAACCAGCCTCTTTTGGCTTATATTGCAGATAGATCAAATTTTGATTTTATTCAGGAAAAAGCTGTTGAAAAAGTTACTGATGAATCAGTTTTAGCAGATATTGCCATAAATGACCATAACTGTGACATATTTAATCAAAACGGAAACTTAAAATTCTACTTTTATAACAGGGAAAGAGCTTTTGTAAAAATCAAAGACCACGATATTCTTGTTGATGTGGCTAAAAAAATGCCTCACATGTTAGTAAATATCGATCAGATGAACAGATACGTTCTTGATGAGGAATCATGGATGGATATTGTTATTGGTGCCGAATCTCAGGAAATGAGGGTGTTTGCCCTGGCCCATATTAAAGATGAAAGCTCATTTGAAAACATCATCAATGAATCTAATGATGAGGAAATCGTTATGATTTCTAGACATAAAATCGGTTTAAATGATGAATAATTTTTAGTTTTTTTTGTAAATTTCTTTTAGACAAATATAAATAATAATAACGATATATTTTTATTTAATAACTTAAAATTTTAAGTTAATTGTTATTAGAGGTTAAACTATGGTAAGTGTAAACGTAGAAGCTAAAAAGACCGTAGATGTAATGATTGAAAAAGCAGATGAATTAAACATCGCTGTTGAAACTTTAGCATGTGGTGCTACTGTTATTGACTGTGGTGTTAATGTAGATGGAAGTTTCAAAGCAGGAGAACTTTATACTAAAGTTTGTCTTGGTGGACTTGCAGATGTTGGAATTTCAATTCCTGGAGATTTGTCTGAAAAATTCGCACTTCCTTCAGTAAAAATTAAAACTGATTCACCTTCTATTTCAACCTTAGGTTCTCAAAAAGCAGGTTGGTCCGTATCTGTTGGAGATTTCTTTGCATTAGGTTCAGGACCTGCAAGAGCAATCGCTTTAAAACCAGCAGAAACTTATGAAGAAATTGGATATGAAGATAAAGATGCTGATTTGGCAATTTTAACTTTAGAAGCTGATGTATTGCCTGGTGATGATGTTGCTCAATACATTGCTGAAGAATGTGATGTTGATGTAAAAGATGTCTACTTACTTGTGGCTCCTACTTCTTCTCTCGTTGGATCTATCCAAATTGCGGGTAGGGTTGTTGAAAACGGAACTTACAAAATGTTAGAATTCATTAAATTTGATGTAACTAAAGTAAAACATGCAGCAGGTATTGCACCAATTGCACCTGTTGACCCAGATGGACTTAAGGCTATGGGTAAAACCAATGATGCAGTTTTATTCGGTGGAAGAACATACTACTATGTTGAATCCGAAGAAGGAGATGACATTGCTAGTGTTGCAGCTCAATTACCATCTTCTGCAGCTGATGGATATGGTAAACCATTCTTTGACGTATTCAAAGATGCTGGATTTGATTTCTATCAAATTGATAAAGGAATGTTCGCTCCTGCTGAAGTAGTTATCAATGATTTAACTACTGGTAAAATGTACAAAGAAGGATTTGTAAATGCAGATTTACTTAAAAAATCCTTTGGTGTAGATGAATAATTCTATTCATCTTATTTTTCTTTTTTTTTAAAATTTCATGTCATTTTTAAGTAATATTTCTTAAAAAAATTAATAGGTGAAAAAATGAGTTTAAGTCAAATCATAACAGATTCAATTAAATACCCATTTTCAGATTTGAAAAAGTTTGCTATTGTGGGTGTAATTGCACTTCTTGCAGGAATATCCAATGTTTTTCCTACATTGGGCGTTGACAATGGGGCAGTATTATTAATCGGTATTGTAATAAGTTTGATTTTTGCATTAATCCTTTCTGGTTTTGGATTAAGCGTAATTAAAAAAGCGGTAGGACACGCTGATGAAATTCCGGATATTGATCCTGTAAATAATTTCATTGACGGGATTAAAGTTTTAGTAATTAGTATTGTATACTTCTTAATACCGTTTATAATCACATTAATTCTTGCAATGATTACCGGAGCAATCGGTGCAGGACTGGATAATGTTGTTGCGGCATTCGGAGTAATTGGAGTTCTTGCATTAATCGTATTCATCATCTTTGCTATTTTTGAAATTATAGCATTGGC
>OMSA01000036.1 GCA_900313645.1 uncultured Methanobrevibacter sp. | reverse complement strand
ATCAGGCATTCCATGAGGGTTTCTGACTTCCAAATCAAAACTCAATATTCTGAATTTCTGAGGATATTCCTTAACACGTTCGAGTTTATCGGTCAATTTGATTATTTCAATGTCCTGCTTTGAGCAGTCCAAATCCATAAATGAATCAAGCTCTTCTCCAACGGCTATAACTTCAGTCATTGGTATGATGTCCCGGTCCATCAGATATCTTCTATAAAACGGAATGTCAAATTCCCTTATGTCAATGACATTTTCCAAATCCCTTAGGTTGTCCCTGTTTTTTGCAAGCTCCTGAGGATGATTAAATGTGACCTTGATGAATTCTGATTCGATCTGAAAATCCTTTTTAGTAACTTTTTCAATGCGGACTACATCCAAATTCTCTTTAATCTCATCCATACACTCATCGATGTTATCAGAAACCACATACAGGTAAGGTTCAAACGTATCATCTATTAAAATGATGTTTTTATCGTCATGTTTGGAAAATAACCTTATTATGGGTTTGTCCTCATAGGTGACGTAATCTATGTCAAGAATTACAACGTTTTTCTTCATTGCCTATCCTCCATAAGATATTCCTTTCTATAATTGTCCAGAACAACATAGGTTATTCCCAAAATCAAAGGTCCGACTATAAATCCTACAATTCCGTAAACGAGAGGACCTGATAGGAATCCAACCAATAATATTAACGGATGTATGTCTGCATAATGGCTTGAAAGGGCCGGACGGATGTACATGTCGATGGTGCTTAGGAAAAATCCGAACAGTAAAACAATAACGGCTCTTGGATAATTTCCTGTGTAGACGTCTATAAAAAACAGTGCCCAGTATATAGGCCATGGTCCGAAAACCGGAATCAGCTGTAAAATTCCTGTAATGACACCTAAAAAGATTCCATATGGATATCCTAAAATGGAATATCCAATTGCCGCAAAGATACCGATGATTACGGATGTTAGAAAGTGTCCGTAAAATATGCTTCTCAAAACGTCTTTTACAGCTTCCACTGCATTATCGAAGAAGTTAATTGAATCTTCAGGAACAAAAGATCTTACAAATTCAAGGCAGTTTCCTCCGTCACGGACAAAGTAGAACACTGAACATACCAGTATGAACAAATCCAATGTGACATTCATCAAACTTTTTACGAATTTCACCAGGTAGTTCAGGACATACCTTCCTATTTCTTGAATAGATGAATTCAGGGACGCTGAAATTGAATTTACATCAAAATTGAACGGCAAATAGGCACTTAGTGATGAGACGGTTGTGCTGATGTCCGCATATGAATTGCTGCCTACAAAACCAGTTAAGATGGCTGTAAGTTCAATGCATTGCAAGCAAAATCGAAACTGAAGAGTATTTTAACTTGGACTGGATTTTATCTGCAACGGGCTTAACTCCATAAGCCAAGATTGCGCCCAGAATAATCATGTTCAGTACGGGAAATATTATCATCAGTGAAACCACTAACAGAAAAATTATCAACAATACTGGTGGAGTTAAGTGTTTTTTGATTTCTATTGCCATCTTATCAACCTAAATTCAGTATTTTACGCCTGCCGCATCCCTTCTGTATTTTGCAAATTCGGTAATCTTTTCTATCTTATCATTTTCAAAAACGGGTCCCTCTACACAGATTCTCCAACCTTCACTGTCAACGCAGCACTGGCCACATACGCCAAGAGCGCATTTCATATATCTTTCGAGAGAATATTGTGCAGGTATGTTTGATGCTTCAAGAATATCAAATATTCCTTTCATCATTATCTCAGGACCACATACAAATGCATAATCATAAGTTGTATCTTCAAGCAAACTGCTAAGACAATTTGTTGCGAAACCTTCAAATCCGAAGCTTCCGTCGTCAGTACATGGATAAACATTAACACCCAAACTTTCCAGAGAATCTAAAAATAACAATTCATCTTTTGTTTGAGCTGCAGAAATAACACTTACATCATTATTTTCTGCCAAATCAGAGGCGATTGCATTTATTGGAGCCATTCCAACTCCACCACCTATAGCTATGATTTTTTTGCCTTCAAATGAATTGTCAAACCCATGACCATAGCTGCCTCTTACACCTATCTTATCTCCAGTTTTGAGCTCATGCAGTTGAGATGTAAATTCTCCTATATTTTTTACAGAAACCGCCAGCTCATTATCATTAATCTGTGAAATGGACATTGGTTTTTCATTGCTGAAGTTCCAAATCATTATGAATTCTCCAGGATTAGGCTTTCCAAGGGTTTCAAAGTCCCAGTCAAATTTGAAAGTCTTGATTGTAGGAGTTTCTTCAACTATTTCAGTGATTTCAACAATTTTCGGTTCCCTAATCATGTGCAATCCCCACCATTTCATCTATAGATCCGTAACCCTTTTCTTTCATGAAATTTTCCAGACCCTCATTAATTTTACCGAAGACCTCAACGCCCTCATCCATGATGGCCGTACCTATCTGCACAGCACGTGCACCGGCAAAAATGAATTCCACAACATCTTCAAAGGTATAAATTCCACCAACACCAATCAACGGAATGTCAACGGCTTCAAAAACGGAATAAACGTTTCTAATGGCAATTGGTTTTATGGCCCTTCCGCTCATTCCACCGAACTTGTTGGACAATACCGGTTTTGCAACATCTATATTGATTTTCATTCCAGGCCCTAATGTGTTAATCAATGACAGGCAATCTGCCCCTGCATCTTCACAGGTTTTGGCGATTTCTGTGATGTCAGTCACGTTAGGAGTCAATTTGGCAATGATTGGCACGTCACTTGCATCCTTTGAAGCTGCAACGATAGTATGGGACAAATCACAGCTTTGACCGATGGATGCTCCGTAACCGTCCATTGCATGAGGACATGATATATTGAGCTCAATCATGTCAACATATTCCTGAACTTCACCTACAAGTGTGGAAAATTCACCAGGAGTTGCACCATAAATTGAAGCGATTACAACATTATTTTCCCTTTCAATCTTTTTGAGTTCCTCCTTGAAGTTTTCAACACCCGGATTTGACAGTCCGATAGCGTTGATTATGCCTCCTTCCACTGCAACAGTTGTAGGGTTTACATAACCTGGATGCGGATTTAAGGAGAATGATTTTGACACCACTCCACCAGCGCCGGATTTTAAAATCCAATTCATTGACGAAGCATTGCTTCCCATAATCCCTGCAGCCAGCATTAATGGATTTTGGAATTCCACTCCACAAATTTTTGTCTTTAACATAGTATCAACTTTGTAATTAATTATTTAACTATTTTGTCAATTTGTCAATAATTTCCTGATATTTTTCATTTTGTAATTTCAGACTAATTATGTTAGTCTTATTGGATTTGGTAATTTCCTCATTAGCTTTAACAAGGTTTTTAATAATTTCATCCTGTTTGGTTATAAGCAAATCCTTTTGCTCAAGCAAAGTTTCATAATTTTTAGAGATTTTTCTAAGCTGAACTTCCAGCTCTTCGGAATTTGATTTGATTTGGGTTTTATACTCATCGATTAGAGACCTCAAATATTTAACCTGATCATGCTTGTCTTCAATAATTGCTTGCTTATCATTGATTTTTTCCTGCAAATCATCCAGTTCCTTGATTCTTGCCTTGTCATAATCGATTTTTGTGTCCAATTTATCCTCAAGATTTTTCTTTTCATACTTCAGTTTGGTAGAGTATAATTTTAGCTTGTTGATTTCTTCGTTTTTTGCGTCTAACTCCATATAAAGTTCATCAATTTCCGCATTTTTAAGTTCAATTTCATTTTTTAAATCTCTAAAACTTTGTTTTGACATATAATTATAGTTTAATTTTCATTATAAAAATACTTATTAAAAATAAAATGAATAACTTATGATATGGAATGCTATATAACTTACTGTGTTAAAGGATTTTTTGCTTTTGACAGTGAAAATGAATTGATTTCTAAAAAATTGTTTCCAGATGATGAAATAATCAGCAGATTGGCTGAAATTAATGATAAACAGATTGTTAAAGAGGAAAAAGAAATTATTGAAGAAGTTTCAATGGAATATGATGAGATACTTATTGAATCAAACAAACGTTTATCCGATTATGACAATCCTAAAGTAGTGATTAGGACTCCAAATCAGGCAGGAGAATACCTAAGAGGCAATTATGCTGAATTTGGACTGGATGAAGAAGAAATTACAAAGATATATCAGAATTTGGCAATTTATAAAATTAAAAAAGAATCATCAAGTGAGGACAAACATCTGATACAGGCCGTAAACTCAATTGATGAAATCGATGAATCCATCTCAAAGTTAATCGAGAGGATTAGGGAATGGTATGCACTGTACTTCCCTGAAATGGACGTTATCAAAAACAATGAGACCTACATAAAATTAATTTCAGAAAACAAAAGCAAAGATGAAATAGTCAAAGCAAAACCTGATGCATTTCCAGACGATATTATTGATTTAGATGAAGACATTAATCCGGAAGATTTAGAAATAATGAACAATTACGCCAAATCAATCCATGAACTTCAAAAATCAAGAAAAAACATTGAAAATTTCATAGATCATAAAATGGAGTCAATAGCTCCTAATTTAAGACTGTTGGTTGGCCCAACTTTAGGTGCCAAATTAATTTCACATGCAGGAGGAATTAAACGACTTGCACTCTATCCTTCAAGTACTGTACAGATTATGGGGGCTGAAAAGGCATTATTCAGACATTTGAAAAGTGGAGACAGGCCTCCTAAATATGGTTTGATCTATCAGCACCCGCAAGTCCGCGGGGCTAAATGGTGGAATCGTGGAAAAATTGCAAGAATGCTTGCAGGAAGGATATCACTAGCTGTTAGGAGAGATGTTTTTACCAAAACATTTGATGAAAATGTCTTTGAAGAATTCAAGGCTCAAGTCGAGAAAATTGAAAAAGACAATCCTTTTCCAACAAAAACAACCCGAAAAAGAAACGAAGAAAAGTCAAAATCAAAAAAGAAAGTGAGAAAAGGGAAAAAGAAAAGGAAGAGGAGGTAGAGCATGAAAGTTTATTTTAAAGATGGAAATGTTGCAACTAAAAATTTAACTCCAGGAACATCAGTATACGGAGAGGAACTGATTAATGAAGATGAAGAATATAGAATCTGGAATCCAAGACGCTCAAAACTAGCTGCAGCACTTTTAAACGGATTAAAAAATTTAGAGCTTGAGGACGCCTCAAAAGTACTGTACTTAGGTGCTTCAACCGGAACCACAGTATCACATATTTCCGATATTGTAATCAATGGAAGGGTTTATGCAGTTGAATTTTCACCCACTACAGCCAAAAAATTAGTTCAGCTTTCACGTCAAAGACCTAATATTGCTCCGATTTTAGGTGATGCAACCAAACCTAAAGCATATCTCAACATTGTCGAAAAAACAGACTTAGTGTATTGTGATGTAGCTCAACCAACACAGACAGAACTGTTTATGAAAAATATGAATCTGTTCTCATCAGATGATGGCGTTGGTCTATTAATGATAAAAGCAAGAAGTATTGACGTTGTTCAAAAACCTAAAAAAGTTTTCAAGGAACAAGAGAAGAAATTGAAAGAGAAAGGTTTTAAAATTATTGAAAAAGTAAAACTGGAACCTTATGAAAAAGACCATATTGCATTGTTGGTGGAAAAAAATTTTTAAAAAAAATCACCTAATTTTAAAGTGATACTGGGCCAACAGATGCCTGTAAGAATTATAAAAAAATACTACAAAAAACGCCAAAAAGTATTACTTAGATACCTTTTTATACTATAAAATAAAATATAATATATGCTAATGCAAATAAAATAAAAGTTCATTGAAGCGTCCTTTAGGTTGATTCACTCTATTAATCACTCCATTTAACTAATACCTAAAGGCATGAACTTATTTTTAAAAAAAACTAATTTTAAGAAAACTTATTTTTAAAGATTAATTTACTGTTTTTAATTCCAAAAGTATTACTAATTTAGGCTTATATCTCGCTATAACTTTTTATAAAATATCAAAATTTTAAATGATTTGAACATAGTGTTTAAAAGTAATTTTTCACTCAAGGCAAAATAATAAATTGAAATCAAAATTGATATGGAAAAATTTAATGAAAACAACACCCATTCAATACTTCAATCAGAATTACATGAGGATTGGTGAAAAACTTTGATAATTATGATTTTATGACTGTTTAAAATAGCAGTTGAAATAAAACTTATCATAATAATTGGTCAGAAAATAAAAATAATGAATATTAATCATGGAAACAATTATATATTAGTATGGCATATAGATGCATCTACATCTTTTTAGAAATTACATCAAAAATGCTTTTTGCAATCTCCCTTTTTGATGCCAGCGGAATTGTTAAAACCTCACTATCAACAATCAGCACTTCGTTATTATCAGATCCGAAATGACACTTGTCTTTAGAGATATCATTAGCCACTACCAGGTCGGTGCCCGCATCGGCAATTTGCTTTTTAGCGCATTTGATAATCTCATCTCTGGATATATTGAACTCGGCCTTGAAACCGACTAAAAAGATATCTGGATTTATTTTCTTGATTTGGCGAATGATTTTAGTTGTAGGCTTTAAATTTAAAAACAGGGAACTTGAAGAATCTATTTTCTTTTCATATTCTTTTTTAAATTCAAAATCAGAAACTGCCGCAGCAGATATAAAAATATCATAAGAAGGAATGAGACTTAAAATAACATCATTCATTTCACCTGCTGTTTCGACACGAACAACATCAAAAACAGATGGAATTTCAACACTGACATTAGCTACCACTAACTTTACGTCAGCTCCACGAATATAGGCTTCCTTTGCAAGAGCCAAACCCATTTTCCCTGAGGATTTATTTGTAATTCCTCTAACGGAGTCAATAGGCTCATAGGTTCCACCAAGACTGATTAAAATCTTTTTGCCTATAATAATATCATTCCTTTTTGTTTAAATTAATAGTTCTCAAGGATTCCAAAACAATATCGTCTTTTGATGGGAATTTTGCTTTTCCTTCATCCATTCTAGGTTTGATGAATTTTGCAGAACCTTCATTTTTAATCATATCAATATTGCCCTTAATTGCATTATACATGGAATCATGCATTGATGGAACAAAAATAATTGGAGTATCATGACCATATGCAGTAATCAGAAGAGTTGAAATAGGATTATCTGAAATTTTATGGGCAAATTTGGAAATTGTATTAGCGGTGGCCGGTGCAACCAAAATCAAATCTTCCTGAGAATACTTTACATGCTCAACCTTGCCGGTTAACTTGGTAACAACTTCCTGGCCGGTTGCAAATTCCATTGCATTCGGATGGATAATCTCACATGCCGCATCGCTCATGAAACATTTAACTTCAATACCGTTCCTTCTAAATTCCCTAGCCAATTTAATAGATTCAGTAGCTGCAATACTGCCTGTAACACACAATACAATCATAAAAACACCATTTAAGTTATCTGGATATCGGAGACAATGTAATCAAATACATACAAGTTTGATTCAAACTGGTCTACAGGTGCACTGTATAACATAACATATGCCTGGCCACCTTTTTCAAACCAAACTGCCTTATGTTCTTTTTCGACATTATCATCATTGGAAATATAAACATATTCAGCTGCTTCTTTACCGCAAACCACAGTTTGACCGGAGGAAATCATTTCAAATGAAGAATCTGATTCCATGGATTTATATGTTTCTTTAAGATAAGTTTCAAGATCCTTTTCAAGAGGTTTTTTCTCGAAATTAACATTGACCTGACCAACACCGGATGAATCAATTGAAGCTAATTTGACAATTGACATTATGGAATAGTTTGAAACAGCATCTCCAACACCCCAATCTGAAGGGTAATGAATGGATAAGCCTCCTTTAGCTAAGCTTAAAACTGTAGTGTCTTCACTAGAATTTGCGGCATTAACTCCAGAAGCTATGAAAACTAAAAATACTATAAGAATAATTACAAATACGCTACTTTTAAAAATTTTATCATTCATAAACACACCTCATAGCAATAATTAATCCGTGCTACCTCCACCATCAGCGGAACCACCACCATCTGAACCTCCTTCAGAACCACCGCCCTCAGGAGATGGGCTCGGAGTAGGAGCAGGAGTAGGGTCAGAACCTTGAGATGAATCAGAAGTGTCCGTAGTTGTATCTATTGTTGTAACTGTAGTTTCAACATCCGAATCATCTGTATTAGCGGTATCATTTTTATCAACAGTAGTCGTATTATTGACCATATCAACTGTAATTTCAGGGAACGCTGTATCTTCAACAATAGCAACTGCATTAGCATTAGATACTGTGTCAAAATCAAAACTGAATATTCCGTATGACACACCTGCAGTAAACGCAACCACCAATACCAACAGAGCGACTAGCTTGAAAGTGCCTCCGCCCATTGAAGATTGTTTATTCTTATTATATTTAGCATCGCCTTTTTTAGGATTAATAATATATTTCTGAACTAAATCTTGTTCTTCTTTTCTTTTATTTCTGGTAGGTTTTTTACTTCTTTGCTTTTGAGCAGTGTTTGGTTTGCCTTGCATTGATCTGATTCTTTTTGTAGCTTCCATTGCATCTATAGAATTCAGTTTATCTTCATATTTTGAACGGAAATATCTGTATTTTTCAGCAGAAATTTTTCCGGATTTATAATCTGCTTCCAAACTGCTCATAACTTGAAGAAGTTTTTCTCTTTCATTCGGCATACCTACCCTCCCTGAAATTATTATGAATTTAAATTTATAAAAACAACAATTTAAAGTTTACTTAAATTCCGGATAGGAACCTAAAACTTTTAAAAAATAAGTATTTTCTTCAATATCGCATAAAATTTTTTGAATCAATTCATCGTCTTTATGACCGTTAAAGTCAACAAAGAACAGATATTTTCCTAAACCTTTTTTAGAAGGTCGGGATTCAATTTTTGTTAAATTAATGTTTTCTTTTTGGAAAATACCAAGAATATTATACAATCCTCCAGGCTTATCCTCATAAATTGAAAAGATAATTGATGTCTTATCATGGCCTGTAGGCACCTGGTCATCCTTTGAGATAACGACAAAACGTGTCTCATTATTTTTCATGTCCTGAATATTGGCCTTAAGGATTTTCAAATCATATAACTCAGCGGTTTTCGCATTTCCTATAGCTGCCTTAGTCTTATCGCCCATAATGTCTTTAGCAGCTCTGGCAGTGCTTACTGCATAGTGAGGCTGAATATTGTTTTTGCTTATGAATTCCCTGCATTGGGCTATTGCCTGTGCATGGGAATAGACATCCTTAATGTCGCCCATTTGAGATTCGGGATTGACTATTAGATTCTGATTAATGGGAATGATAATTTCCTCATATATTTTCAAATCGAATTTATGAGCTAAAGAATCCAAAGTAATTCCGACAGATCCTTCAATTGAATTTTCAATAGGTACAACACCAAGGGAAGTGTCTCCATTTGCAACACTTTCAAAAACAGCAGGAATTGTACAGTATGGAACCAATTCACCCCCAATCATGCTGGCGGCTTCATGAGTAAATGTTCCTTTAGGACCTAAAAAAGAAACAGAATTAATTTAAATCCCTCCTAAAAAAAGAAAAAATAAGATATTTAAGATTCTAATTTTTCAATTAGTCTTAAAATATCCGTTTGTGTTATAATACCAACGACTTTGTCACCATCAACAACAGGCAAACCGTTATATCCGGTTTCCATCATGATTTTTGCCACTTCAGAAATTGTAGCATCTTTTGAAGTGACTGTTGGATTTGAAGACATGAAATGTTCAACGAAAACCTCTTTGATTTGAGATTTCTGATATTTTTCAGGAACATTTTTTCTAAAGTCAATGAATGCCCTCATTAAATCTTTGGAAGTGACCATACCAACAAGTTCTTCGTCTTCAACGACAGGCAATCTTCCGACATGAGATTCAATCATTTGTCTTCTTGCGTGAACAAGTCTTTCAGTTGGTGATACTACTGTTAAGTCTTTAGTCATGATTTCTTTAACAGTAATCTTATCAAAAGCAATTCCTACTGCAAGAGTAACAAAATCGGCTTTTGAAACAATTCCAACCATTTTATCATCAGCTACGACTGGAACTGAACCTATGCCTTTTTCCAACATGATTTTTGCTACTTCTCCTAATTGCATTGCTTCAGGAACTGTAATAACATCTTTAACCATTACAGATGAAATATGAAGTCTTGATGCAGGCATGCTTTCATATTTTGAAGATCCTAGCTTATTAGCTATATCCCTTTCAGAAATAATACCAACTAGTTCTTTATTATTTATTACCGGTAAACGTGAAACATTATGTTTACGCAATAACTTTAATGCATCAGAAAGATTTTGATCTTTGTCTACGGTAATTATTTCCTCAGACATCAAATTCTTAATTTGCATATTATCATCTCCTATTTATGTATGTATTTAGTATCTTTTAACAGCGTTTAATATATCTCTTTCAGTAATAATTCCAATTACGTGGTCATCTTTAACAACTGGAACTCCACCGATATTTTTATCAGCGAACAATTCGCATAATTCACCAACTGTCATAGTCGGTTCAACTGTGATTGGTTCTTTAACCATAATGTCAGAAATTACGGTTTTGAGTACGTCAGTTGCCAAATTGGAATTTAAATTATCAAATAATTCTTTTGCATTCAAGAATCTTATTACATCAGTGGATGTGATAATACCTAATAATTTTTTAGCAGCTTTAGAGATATCTGCTTCTCCACCAACAATAGGAATTCTTCTTAATCCATTCCTAACCATGATTTTACATGCACCTTCTAAAGGTGTTCCAGGAGTGGTGGTGAAAACTTTAGGACTCATATAATCTTGCACAGTGTCTTTACCTGCTACGCCCGCTAGTGATAATGCAATATCCCTTTCAGTTACAATACCTGCAAGTTTATCGTCATGATCAACAAGAGGGATAGCACCTAATTGGTGTGCTAACATGGTTTCAATTGTTTCACCGATAGAAGCTTTGTTAGATAAAGTTATTAAATCACGGGACATGATTTCTTTTACTGGTTCGTTAATTGCAGCTAAAAAGTTATCTTGGTATTTTTTCTCAATGATATTGAATTTTTTTCCTCCACCAAAGAAATCTAAAATATCCATTACGGTTACAATACCTAATAATTTACCAGAACCAGGATCAGTAATTGGCAATCTTCTAAATTCATGTTCCATCATTACTTTAGCAGTGTCTTTAATACTTTTGGAAGGAGGAATAGAAATAACATCTCTGCTTGCAATAGCCATTATGTCTCCTTCTTTATCATGGACTTTTGTCTCACGTTCAACTGCGCCTGTGTTTGATTTTCTATTAATAGATGTTTTATCTTTCATTTACACACCTCTATTTTACGAATATGCATCAAAAAAAATAAACTCAAAAAAATATTTAAAACAAAATTCACTCGATATCCAAAATTTTGTGGATTTGAGGAATGGTGGAAACTTCAAAATATTGCCCAACAACTTCGGAAAACTCAAATAATTTATTTTGTTGATGGCAATATAACTACTTTACAATATACATTTATGGATTTTGTTATTAATAAATTTAGTGATTTAATCTCATTTAAAAAAATTGAATTATCAAAATCACCATTAAAATGCTCAGGTAGCTTTATATCCAAGGATACGATGTCCAATTTATCAATAGCATCGATATTATCCGGTAAAGTACCATTGGTCTCAAGCATTATTTTCAAATCAAAATTTTTACTGACTTCAGAAATGAAGTCGGGATATAAGCTTGGCTCACCTCCAGTAAATGAGATGGTCTTGCAGTCAGGAGTGATTAGCCTTTCAATTTCTGCTGTAACCTCCTGAGTAGTCATCAAAGTCCCTGCTTTTTCGGATTTACTGTCATTGGTGTCGCAATAATTGCAGTTCAGGTTACAGCCTGCAAATCTGACGAAAATCTGTCTTTCGCCGATTAAAAGACCTTCACCCTGAAAACTTGAAAATATTTCAATGATTGGAGCTTTCATCATAAATCTTTCCTATATTCAGCGCCCTGACCGATACCTTCATTTACGCAAACTGAAACATATTTCAGATTATCATAAGTTTCAGACAGCTTTCTTGCTAAAGTTTCAGCAAAAAATTTAGCCAACTCTTCAGCGGAAGTATACGGAAGAGGCAGCAGCACACAGTCAACGCCTGGAATTGTATAGCCTTTACCGTCTATCTTAAAATGAATGGAATGTCGTTTTTTCAGATTGAAAATTGAATCCTTTTCCTTATCGAAGTCTTTAAATTCAACCAGATCATTGAAAACAGGAATCAGTAATCTGTGATCGAGTTCGTCACAAATTGCTTTAGTATATTCTTTAACCTCTTTAAAATCTACTACAAAATCAAATTTTCCCGCTCTTTCACCTTCAATTACAATGTCGACGAAATATGAGTGCCCGTGAATATAACCGCAGGACTCATGGCCAGGGATTACATGAGCGGAAGAAAATCTTAAATTAGATGGAATACCGTTAACTAAAATCTTCATCATAACACCTTTGTTTTACTTATATCATTTTCAATAGTTTCCAGCTCATCAATAAATCTATCTGCTGTTTGATTGATTAAATCCAATAAATTATTCTCATCAAATATCTGTTTGCCATCTACCATAATGTCATACAATCCTATGGTTGCCACATCATCAGGAGTTCCCTTATCTTCCAAATTGAGGGCAAAATGAATTTTTGCCGAACTTAAGGAAACGCTGGCTATTGAAATAGACAATTTTCTGTTATCCACAAAAATATCATCACCTTCACGGGTTGTTGCAACTCCATATTCGGTGAGGATTTCTCTAAAAATCATTACCAGCAATCTTTGGCGAAGATAAGCAATTCTCATGTTTGTAGGCTGCTGATCGAAAAATTCACAGATAAAATTTACCATATTGTTTGATTTTATTTCCAAACCAACATCTGCAAAATCCTTTAGATTGTCCGGAGTGATATTTACTGGACCAATCCAGGTAACGATTGAGGAACCGTAAATTCCGAATTCCTGAAAGGCCCATGACGGATTGATCTGACTTCCGTCATATTCAAAAATTTCATCTATATGTTTGTGAATAATAGTCATTATAAAACCTATATGTTTATCTAATTTTAAATCCAATTTTTGCAAGATTTTTAGTGTTTTCATTTTCACTAAAAATTATAATCTAAATACTTATAAATATTTAGTTGAAGGGGTTTAAAAAATTATCGTATAGAGGAGTAGGTTAATTTTAACAAAAGTTCTATTAAAAATTTGAAATCATCTCACACTACTAAATTAAATCTTAATGCCTTCCATCATAATACGGTCCTACTTACCAAAGATCATCTATTCCTGTTACCCAGTAAGGATAATGCAAAAGCCACAGTTTCTCACCAGTTTCAGCTTCAATCCCTTATTTTAGCAACCCCGATAAAATTGATTAATAGCCAGTTACATTTCGACTAATATTTGTTGAAAATTAATTTTTTACCACTGATATCTATTTGTATTTGGTCTGATATATTTATATGTATTTTTACCCGCGTTTACTTCAATTTCAAAATCGAATACGGTCTTGTGAAATTTAATTGTTCGGCTAAAGATGCATGAGAAGATTGCAATCATGAGCCGTTAAAATCAAGGTTAGAATGAAAAAATGATGAAATATTAAATGGTTTTTTGATTAAAAGTAGGGAGTAATCGTGGTGAAAAATAAAAAAGATAGAT
>OMSA01000094.1 GCA_900313645.1 uncultured Methanobrevibacter sp. | reverse complement strand
CAGGGAAAAATAATTAAAGGAGTTGTTAAAGGTGAAATATATGAATTGAACAAAAAAACCCTGTTAAACAGCTGTCAAAATGAAAGGGTTAAATGTTAAGATGCATTTAGAAAACTCCATGTTAACCCATCAATGCATAAACATATAACCGGTAATTTTTTTTAATTTTCAGATAAATTTATTCGCCAAAACCTCATCGAATACATTTCCAGTGTCAGAACATCCTCAAAAAATAGAAGAAGTTCCTTTAAATTCATATCAGGTATTTTAGATAAATCCAAAATACCGTAATCTATCTTTTCAAGTGTTTCAGCACTCAAAAACTCGGCAATTTCATCACAATATATAATCAAATTCTGCTCCATTCAAACCTCTAAATCAATACCATCCACAACAGACACAAATTAAGCAATAACATCAAATGAGTAGATCTTTTATTATCCCCCTTCATTAGATTATAAAATACCAATGATACGGAAGTTATAATAAATATCAACTCCAATGCAGCAACCAGACTAGTTATCATATATCATCTCCTCCATAATTTCAAGTATTCTTTTATTCAGCGGATTTTCAAGGGAAATGAAAGCTTCATTGGCTTTTGTGGAACCGAACTTGGCAAAGTATGGTGTTTGACCGCAGCCACCATCTATTGTTGCTCCAAAAGTCACTTCATCTCCTTTAATCTTAACTCCAAAGTCTGCAAATTCAAATACCAAAACATTTTCAGTATCTTTTGTCCTGAACTTCTCACTGGATTTTCCATATTCCAAATCAAATACTGCCTCACCCATGGATACGCTGCCAGCTGCATTCACCAATCTGACATATATTCCATCCCCATCGATTTTTCGGGCTAAAAATTCAAAAAATCCGTCGTCCATTTCATCAAATTCATACTTTTCATCAGCAACTCCAGCATAAGTGGGCATGTAGTCATTGGATGTGAGCTCATCCACATAGAAATGAAAGTCATCATTTCCTGCTACAGCTTTTTCAACGGTTTTACGTACATCTATTTTAAAATCCTTTTTAATTTCCATATTTTTTCCTCTAAATGATGATAGTTTAAGTTTAATGTATATACATTAGGAAATTCTTCTGTTTGAAATACTGATAATGCAATATGTCTTAAAAAAATATCCCCTTGATACTTCTTATATGGCGTTTACAATATTGCTTGTAATCTTAATTGTCGATTAGACAATTTATAAATCTAAAAGAACACTACACTCCAATATGTAGTTGATTTTACCTGTGGTGTCATTTTTATCAGCTCCCTAATTAAAAAGTTTGTATAGAGTCAAATTCGAATAAATGATGTGGTTAAATTATATTTTCAAAGTGCATAATAAAGTTACTTTCAATTTATATTTAAAGTTTTCGGAAAAATGATAAACAAAAATCAGTGTTGAGATTAAAATAAAAAAAATAGTTTAAGGAGAAATTACAATTCTCCGTTTTTGCGCCTTTCTTCTAAAAGTTCAAGACCCAATTCACCTAATTTGTATTTCTGGATCTTACCACTTGTAGTAAGTGGGAACTCGTCAACGAAGAATACGTATTTAGGCACCTTATATCTTGCAATTGAACCTATACAGAAGTCACGGATGTCTGCTTCGGTAACTTCATCAAATCCAGGCTCTTTAATGATGAATGCCCCAACGATTTCACCGTATTTTTCATCAGGAATTCCTCCAACCTGAACGTCCTGTACACATTCATGGGTAAACAGGAATTCTTCAATTTCCCTAGGGTAGATATTTTCCCCACCACGGATAATCATATCTTTAATACGGCCTACAATTGAGTAATATCCGTCTTCATCCACTGTTGCAAGGTCTCCTGAGTGTAGCCATCCGTCCGGTTCAATGGTTTCGGCGGTTTTTTCAGGCATGTTATAATATCCTTTCATTACATTGAAACCTCTGCACATTATCTCACCGGTTTGGCCCGGACCCAATTCCTCACCAGTTTCAGGATCTATGATTTTAACTTCAATATGAGGGAATTTACGTCCCACAGTATTGATTTTTTTCTCAAATGAATCTGCAGCATTGGTCTGTGTAAATCCAGGGCCTGCTTCTGTTAGACCATACACACTGGTAATCTCTTTCATGTTCATTTTTTCAATTGCATCCTTCATGGTTTCAACAGGACAAGTTGAACCTGCCATGATACCGGTTCTTAGTGAACTCATATCAAACATTTCAAACATCGGATGGTTCATCATACCGATAAACATTGTTGGAACCCCATAAACGGAGGTACACTTTTCTTTCTGGATGGATGAAATAGCAAGTAACGGATCATATTCCTCCAGCACAACCATTGTTGAACCGTGGGTTATTACCGCCATTACACCAAGCACTGTACCGAAACAGTGGAATAGAGGCACTTGTAAAAGTAATCTGTCCTTTTCGGTGTAGTTCATGTTTTCTCCAATATAGTAACCGTCATTGAGGATGTTACGGGAAGTTAACATTACACCTTTTGGAAAACCTTCAGTACCGGATGTGTACTGCATATTAATTACATCATACTGGGTTACGGCATCCTTTACCTTTTGATATTCGTCATCATCATAGTTCATTCCAAGTAACAGCAATTCATTGGTATTGTACATTCCGCGGTGCTTTTCCTGGCCAACGTGGAATATGAATTTAAGGTTAGGGAATTTCTCTGAAACCAAATGTCCTCTTGCAGAGGTCTTAAGTTCAGGCACTAACTCATTTATAATATCAAAGTAGCTGGTGTCCCTGAATGCATCTGTCATGGCTAATGCCTTCATGTCAGATTGCTTTAGGACATATTCCAATTCGTGAGATTGGTAAGCTGTATTGACTGTTACGATTGCCGCACCGATTTTTGCTGTGGCAAACATGTAGGTTAACCATTCAGGCACGTTTTTTGCCCAAATTCCAACATGGTCTTTTGGTTTTATTCCGATAGCCAGCATTCCTTTTGCCAGATTATCTACTCTTTCGTTAAATTCTTTATATGTAAATCTTAAGTTTCTGTCAGGATAAATCATAAATTCATGATCAGGTTGTTTTTCAACCATCTTTTCAAAAAACTTTCCTATTGGAAGTTCTGTAAATAATTCACTCATACTTTCACCTCAATTTTATTAATTCCCATATTCAAGCTCAATAAACGCAACAACAATTTCAAGTAATGCAAACCCAAATCTAGAGTGAAAAATCTGATACCATTTTCATGTTTTAATCCTTTTGTTATTGCTATTTCAAACATTTTATCAAGCCTCTTAATTATTCTAGTATGGTGTGTAAAGTACAGCAAGTATCTTAGCCTTATCTTCACCGCTAGCATGTAAGTGGTGTGGAACAGCTGAATCATAAAATATTGTGTCACCAGGACCAATGATAAATGAATCTTTACCATAAATTACTTCGATTTCTCCTTCAAGAACATAAATGAACTCTTCACCTTCGTGGGAAGATAATTCCTTTTCTCCTTCCTCATAATCGATATCAATTATGAACGGGTCAATGTTTCTGTCTATTTTACCTGCACCTAATGAATGGAATTCTAAATTTGTAGCATTGGTTACATCTTCACGGCCTGAGAAGTATAATGAATTTTCAGTTTTTCCGCCTCGGGTTACTACAGGACCTAATTCCGGAGTATCGTCTAAAAATGTACCGAGCCTTACTCCTAATGCCCTGGCCATTTTGGTTAATGGTGTAAGGGACGGAATTACTTCTCCATTTTCCATAGCGTTTAAAACATCGAGTTTAACCCCACTTCTTTCAGAGAGCTCTTCGATAGTCATGTCTTGTCTTTCTCTAATGTCTCTAATTTTTTTTGCAAAATCTTCATTTGTCATATATTTTTCACATCGTTTGAGTTTTTTACTTAAAAGATTTAAGTATTAATAACTATATTTAAGAAGATATTTAAAAGTATCTTAAAAAGGGAAAAATTTTGATAATTGATTAATTTTCAGCTCAAAAATAACCAAAAAACTGTTTTTATGTTCAGCAATATACTCTTTTTAAATTGTTAAATTGACATTACTCTATTGAAATGATTTAATATGCAAAACTAACTATTCAATAATGTCAAATTGCTTTAATAAGTAAAAATTGACCTTAAAACGAAGCAAAATAATATATATTAAATTAAAAATACTATTAGTGTAAAGATTCATCCCCAATCTTTACAAAATACTATATTAGTTAATGAGTTAAATCCCGATAAAATTGGCGGATAAGGTTGGAGAAATCTGGCCTTATTCAAAAAATGATGCTAATCAATCAAATTGAAACTCCTACTCTTTTTTGTTTATAGAATAAATCCTAAAAATTATTAATCTTAAAAAAGAAATATTTATATGCTTAGAATTTGAAGTGATATGATGAAACTGGAAGAATATTTGAATTATGTAAATGAAGAAAAAAGAATTGTTGGGGGCTCACCGGAACATATTTTTATGACCGAAAAACTCAACGAAGCATTAAGAATTACTCATAAAATCAATAATGAATTCCATACTCCCGATGAAATACAGGAATTATTTGCTAAACTGACCAATACCGAATTGAACGAAACATTAAATGTGATTCCGCCATTCAATACAGATTTTGGAAAAAACATACATATCGGACAGAGAGTATTCATTAATTCAGGATGTAAAATGCAGGATCAGGGAGGAATCTATATTGGGGATGACGTTTTAATAGGACATAATGCCTGTTTATTGACCTTAAATCATGAAATGGACCCTGAAAACAGGGCAGATATGCATCCCAAACCGATTCATATTGAAGATAAGGTATGGCTGGGCTCAAACGTTACAGTTTTACCTGGCGTGACAATTGGTGAAGGTGCCATAGTTGCTGCGGGAGCTGTTGTTACAAAAGACGTTGAATCAAACACTATTGTTGGAGGAGTTCCTGCAAAAATCATCAAAAGGATTAGTGATGATTAATCGATTCCAGCCCCAGATTTTTGCAATAGAATACT
>OMSA01000080.1 GCA_900313645.1 uncultured Methanobrevibacter sp. | reverse complement strand
TGACTTTAAAGTCATTTACATGATTTTTCTGCTTGTCCAAAACACCATAAGGCCTTCTGTTCCATTCCTGAAGTTCATCACAGAATATCAATAGATAGGAAATAGGGGAATCATCAGGATCCATCCTTCCAAGCTTAAATGAGTCTCCTTGTAGCGTTTTATTGTAATAATTATGCAATAAGATAGCTGTAGCACTGTCTACAATCGGATAAAAGAAGAAATCCTTATTCTTATCAACATATTTTTGAATTAATTTACCATAAGAGTTCAATACCAGAATCGCTGAGAAATATCCATGGTCTATAAAGCCAACCTCATTCATATACTTAACAAATCTGTTCAAATGCTTTACCAGTCTTTTGAAATAATCATCATCAAACTGGAAGTCCAAGGCGATCTTATGGGCCATGATATCAGTAGGTTTGAATAAATCCAGAACCTTTGTACGGGTATACTTGCTTCTAAACCCTTCGGCATAATCATAAGGATATATCTTTGTAATAGAGTTGAATTCATTGAAATCAGTGAAATCAAAATGCGCATCAACATCATAATTAACAGAAATGGATTTAATTCCATCATCAATGACTTTATTTAACTGTTTTCCAATAATTTCAAAAGGATAACCTATATCATGGAACAGGGATGCAACACCCCAGCGGTATAGAAATTCCTCATGGGAAAATTTGTCGTTTTCATCCCTATAATATTTAGTATAGTTTTTATTTTTGAGGATATACTTCTTAAAGCTGTGACGATAGTTTTTATTTTGAGCATAAATGGCCAAACCTAAAATGAATACATTGACTGAATGAATGAAATGGTCTCTCTGCCTGTCAATTAAATCACCTGTCTTTTCCTCATACAATCTCATTATATCAACTAAATCAAGAAGAGTGTTAGGTTCGCTTATAAGGCTAGTGGAACTGCTTTCATCAACTGAACTTTTATCTTCAGGAGTGATTTGATAAATCATCAAAAAGGTTTCATAAACTTCATAAGCGGTGTAAGATGATTCATATTCTAAAAAAACATCAATAGCTGCTTTTAAAATACCTTTATAATCATGATAATGTACATTATTCTGATCGTCATAAAACGCAATTTTATCATCATAAAGTTCAACCATGTTAAAGAAATTTTCGACATATTGACTTAAATTAGACTTCTTTTTAGTTTTACTATTCTTCTTGGCCATATTCCCACCTTTATATAGGTATATTGAAATTAATATTAAATAAGTTTAAGTATATGATAAAAAACTTTGAAAAAAAAAGAAATGAAAAATTGTTAATTAATTCTTAACAATCTTTAAATCGACATTTCTACACATTTGAGGCAAGTTTCTGAATGTTCTTTTATTGTCGTCCTTGTTTTTAACATCCAGGACATCCCATTCAACCAGGTTTGGATTGAGTTTTTTGCTTTCATCACGAACAGGTGCAAATCTCCAACCCAAGTTAACCTTAAGTTTATACCATGCATTATGCTCCCTTTTGGCCAAATATTCAAGAGAATCTTCATCGAAATATTCAATGGCATCACCTGGGGATTTAGCGTCAACCACATCATATCCAAGTTCACCCAATATTTTCACCAGGAAATTAGCCTGCTTATAATTTGAATATTTAATATATTCCGGCAAATCTTCAAAGTCCTCTGCTGACCCGTTTTTCTGTTGGTAGAACCTATGCATTTCAATTGTTAGGAGTCTGATTTTGGTTCTGACAATCTTCAAACCGATTTTTTTAACGAGATTAGGAATGTTTTCAACAGGATCAATATCATATTGCTGCACTTCAGGTGTGAGGTCATCCCATGGCACAAGGCAATCATGAATCAGATTTTCATCATCCCTGACTTCCCCATAAGTCCATCCCTGACCTATTTTCTCTTCACACCATTCATCATGCTCATAAATAGCTAAATCAAGAATTTCCTCTTCGGAAAACTTGTCTATCCCTTCACGCTTATCTGACACATCTGCAAGTTCACATCCAATCATGTTCAATTTTCTAGGGATTGACCTTGCCTGACGGATATTGGCCAGTTTAAGATGTGATGACAATTGATCAAACGGTTTGGTTTTTTCTATAAAGTCCTTTTCGGCATCAGCATCAACTTCACCCTTCTCCTTTTTCTCATTAAACACCTTAGTTGTAGTTTCAATATACTGCTTGTGTATTTCCAGTGCCAAGTTTTCCACATTTCTAAGCAATGTGGAAGGAGCAGGGATTTCAGATTTGACGATTTCCCTCATGATGCTGTCATCTTTTTGCACATCAGTATAAATCAGGAAGTTTCTATCAAAAATACTTTGAATTGAAAGGATATGATTAATCAGTTCCTGTTTGTCTTCGGAAAATCCGAGACCCATTGAACCGCTTTTTACTATATAGTCAACTTCCAATTTTGAATCGTCAATCACCAATTTCAAGTCATTTACATGGCTTCTTTTCTTATCCTTAACTCCGAAAGGTCTTCTGTTCCATTCCTGAAGCTCATCACATAAAATCAACAGAAATGTAAGCGGACTCTGCAAAGGATGAAGTGCCGGCAAGTTAAACGGAGGTTTTTGCAACACGTTTCTATAATAGTTATGAAGCAGAATAGCAGTAGCACTGTCCACTATCGGATAGAAGAAAAAGTCGTGTTTTTTTGCAAACTTCTGAATTAAATATCCATAAGAGTTCATGACCAGAATTGCTGAGAAGAATCCATGGTCTATAAATCCACTTTCACCCATTATATCTACAAAATTGTCAAGGTGCTTTGTTACCTGATTCACATTGACATTTGAAAAGTCATTGGCAATCTTATGAGCCATAATGTCTGTTGGCTTGAACAGATTTAAAAATTTGGCTTCAGGATAATTTTTTGTGAATTCATCAGCAAAATTAGGATCTATTTTTATAATAGTGTTAAATTCATTGAAATCCTTAAAGTCAATTGCTGTATCTGCACCATAAGTGCTTGAAATAGATTTGACACCGTCATTTATGAACTTATTCAATTGCTTTCCTATAATTTCAACGGGATAACCTATATCGTGGAACAGTGATGCGACTCCCCAACGATAGAAAAATTCTTCACGAGATAACCTTTTGTTAATCCTGTAATACTTTTTATAGGGACTCTTAAGAATATATGTTTCAAAGGCTTCACGGTAGCTCTTATTTTGGGCATAAATTGCCAAACCCAATAGGAAAACATTTACTGAGTGTATGAAGTGATCTCTCTGTTTTTCAATTAAATCTCCGGTGTTTTCCTCATATTTCTTCATTATCTTTACCAAATCAAGAAGGGAGTTCGGTTCGTTTATAATAGTTCCCTCAGAGGATTTTTCAGACTTGTCTTCCGCTGTGATTTGATAGATCATGAAAAATGTTTGATATATCTCATATGCGTTGTAGGTAGTCTCTGTTTCTAAAAATACATCAATACCTGCCTTTAAAAGGCCTTTATAATTGTGGCCATTGTATTTATCATCATACAATACTAAACCATCAAAAAAATTATCGATATATGACTTCAAGTTGTTTTCGCTCATGTTTAACACCTTTATATATTATTTATATCTTTTTTTAAATAAATATTTTCAATTGAATCATTCAATTATGAATTTCAGTTGCTTCTGTACATCTTTAATATCATCAATCTCCATTGCCAAATCAATGTCTAAATATGTATTTACCTTTGTGGCAAAACTTGAAGACATGATAATCTGGTTTGCAAATATCTTATAAGACTCTACCGGACTGTGGCCCACAACCATAACTTTCGAGCCTATAATCTCAAGGAACCTGTCGACATCATCTCTTGTATAATCTGTTGCTCGGTCATGTCGATTCCACAAAAAGTCATGCAAAATTGGACAGGAATATCCGCTGTCAATAAGTTCATTAAACATTTCAATTGATTTGACCTTATCCGAAGGTCCCGAATGAGAAATGAATAATCCATTTGCAGTCTTGAGAAAATAAGGCATTGCCTTAAAGAATTTGATATAATTTGTGAGATGAGGTTCAATGCATCCTTTCCTATAGGAAATGAGATTTTTAAATCCCAAAAGCAACGGCTTTTGATTTTTGTAGATTTCCCTATTTGTGATATGTGCCCACTCATGATTTCCGAGCAAAGTGTGAAAATTGGAATATTTTTCTGCCTTGGCGATTGCATCATCAAGAATCTCAACGGAACCGTCCGTATCCTCATCAATGCCATGAATCAAATCTCCACAAAAGACAATGTGAAAATCAGGGTCTGTTTCATCCCACAAATTCAAATAATGACTGTAATCATCAAAATTACCATGCAAATCGGTTACGACAATCAGGCGCCCATGGTTTGGCAACTCAATTAACCTATCACACATCGGAACCCTCTTCTCCCATTAGTTTTTTGAGTGCCTTGATGACTTGTGATAAATCATCAGAGCTATTAAAGTCTAAAAATCCATACTCATCATCTTTATTGAGTATCACTGTCGGTTCAATGGAATTGCTGTTTTTCATAAAATCACCTATTGTCTTCACGTTCATCAAGCTCAAACAATGCATTGACCATGTCAAATAAAGCTTCAAAATCATTGAGATTTAATGCAGCATGCGCCTTTTCAATTAACTCGTCTGCCAGTTTTTCATTGTTTGTATAAATTCCTTCAAGCTTCAGATTAAAAAAGCAATTTGCGATTACATCGTTTCTGTTTAATGATACATATCTTTCAATCAAAGAAGCGTGAATGGCTTTAAGTTCATTTAAATCCCTATTTTCCAAATCATCGCCAATATCCCCGATGTCAAACAGATTTTTGCTTTTTGCCATCTCAATCTTTTTGGCTACATTTTCCAAAAGCATCGAATATTTCAAATCCCCTTTTGCCTTTTCAACAATGGATTCCAAATAATCCATGTAAATTTTAGCCTGATTTATTGCAATTTTGTCCCTTTGAGCTATCTCAAGCAGGGTTTCGATATATTTTTGGACATCATACTCATTTATTAATGAATATTCATTAAGATAATCGATTTCATTAAGTAAATTTGAATATTGGTTCATCAATTCCCTTAAATCAATATCACTCCCTATGTCAAATTCCCCCTTCAAAAATGGGACATTAATTCTTTCCCCATCAACGCAGACAGGCGATTTCTCGTCAAGCTCTCGCAATTCATCATTTTCATAAATCCTGATGCCATACTTTCGAGGAGGATTTCTAAGATAAAACAAACCGTCAATTTTTAAAGGAATCCTGATTGATCCAGTTTCAATATCATATCCCAAATATGATGATTTCAAGTCATTTGAAAATACCTTTCCCCTTAAAATTCCATTTTTATGGCCTAAAAGAACTGATAATGCATCCTTTTTAATGTAAATATGAGGTTTTTCAAGATTTCCTGCATAAATTGCCCCACCTTTGGACACCACAGTCAGTGGATTAAGGCTCGATTCCATTTCAATATCAAACTCATCCCGTATGAATTCCTGTACGATTGGACTGAGCGATGAACCGCCAACAAGAATAATCTTATCGACATCCCCATCATCAAGATGACACTGGTCTAATAGATTTCTTGATACATTAAAAGTATATTTGACCAAGGACTCGATGATTTCCTTGAACTTATCTCTGGTTAAATTATATGTAAAGTCATAACCATCAAAAAGATTATTGACGCATATATCTGTGTTATCAGTTTTGGTTAAATCCAATTTAGCATTTTCGGCAGCATCCTTAAGTTTTGCAAAAACATCCACAAATTTCGGATTGTCCCTTCTAAAA
>OMSA01000091.1 GCA_900313645.1 uncultured Methanobrevibacter sp. | reverse complement strand
ACAGCCCCAGGCGGTAGCTTGCCCTTCACCCAGATTCATATCAATGTTGACAATGACATTTTTGGACTGCATTATTTTTTCAGCCCTTTCAAGATATGGGGTGTCCTCGAATGCCAGGATTTCACCGTCTTTAACTAAATCCACTTCATCAGCATCATCAGCGATTGATATTGTAACTATATCCGGATTTAAATCGCAACCTGAGTAACCTATTGCAGACACAATCCTTCCCCAGTTCGGATCACCGCCGAATACTGCAGATTTAAATAAGCTTGAAGATATGATGGATTTGGCCGCAAGCTTTGCATCCTCATCATCTTTTGCAGTGAAAACGTTAGCTTCTATAAATTTAGTTGCTCCTTCACCGTCACGAGCCATCTTTTTAGCCAAGTCAATGCAAAGATAATTCAAGGCTTCCTGGAAATTGGAATCAATCTCACCATCCTTTATTACATCAACGCCTGATGCGCCGTTTGCCATCATAAGACAGGTGTCGTTAGTACTCTCATCACCATCTACAACAATCATGTTAAAACTGACATTTGCAGCCTTTTTCAATGCCTTATTGATATCTTGCGCCGGAATAACCGCGTCTGTTACAATGAATGAGAGCATAGTTCCCATATTCGGAGCAATCATTCCGCTTCCTTTGGTGATTCCTGCAATTTTAACAGTTTCGCCGGTAGTCAATGTAACTTCAACAGCACATTCTTTTGGAAAGGTATCTGTTGTCATGATTGCCTTTGCAGCGGCAAGGGAATTTTCAGGCTTGTCTCCCAGTTTAGATAGGGATTCGTAAGCCACTTTAGAAATTACATCAATCGGCATTTCACGACCGATAACTCCTGTTGAAGAGATAGCTATCTCATCTTTGGGAATTTTCAAATCTTTTGATACAAGTTCAACCAAAGTCTCACAATCCTTTATTCCCTGGTCACCTGTAAAACAATTAGCATTACCACTATTTACAAAAACAGCTGAAATAATTCCTTTTTTAAGAATATTTTTTGTATATTTGACAGGAGCTGCAACCACTTTATTGGAAGTAAAAACAGCTGAAGCAGTACTGTTTGGTGAAACAATAATGCTGACTCCGAATTTGCCTTCGCGAGCTCCAGATACTTTAAGATTTTCAATTACTGAAAATCCACCATCAAGATCTTTAATAAAATTCATAAAATCACGTAAAATTATTGCTGATATTGGGATTGATTAAATTCATATTGCTGATTGACATTCAAAATGGAAGTGTCATTTTCATTATAATCTATCTCATCAACACTTCTATCATAGTATACCTGATCAGTTTGGTTTAAATCAGATGTCATCTCTTCTGTGACATTTTCAAATTCGGGCTTTTCAGTGTGTCCTTCATTAAAACTTAATGAAACACCAACGCCCGCACCAATAATAAATGCTATCAATGCAAAAATCACGAGAAACATTACTTTGTTACTTACTTTTTTCCTCGCTTTATGAGGATTATGCCTATTTCTATTATGAGGAGGGAACGGAGCGGTATTGCGATTTCTTCTAATCCTTCTTCCAGACCGCTGTTTGCGACCGTTTCCAGATCTTAAAACCCTTTTATCGTCCTTTTTTCTTCTCATGTTATTAATCCTTTTTTGTTTGATTATGATACAACAGCATAAATAAGTGCTAAAATAACTCCAACAAAGCTAAATATGCCTAATCCTAAAACTGACATTATATAAGCAAATATAAATACGAATGCAAATACTCCTATTAATTTAGGTTTTTCATTTTCAACCAGATTGATTAATGTCCTGGAAAATTCTGATGGAATGTTGTAGGCATATAATCCATTAGCCAATTCAAAAACAACTAATGACAATGGGGATGTTGACTGAATATCATCAACCATTTGAGCCCTTTCACCGGCTTCACGTCTGCTTCTACCAATTCCAGCTCTGATTTTAGCACCATTTTCCAGTGCAAACCATGCAGCATCCAAACCTGCACGAATAGCTAAATCTTTAGAAGGGAATCTTGCAATGAAATCATCTCCACCTTCTCTGTAACCTTCAAGTTCACCTTCACATTCGGTTTCAATGAAATTCTTTATTCCAGTCATCAAGTCCACTAATTGAGTTCTTCCATTCTTGTCAATGAATTTAGTGGAATCTATTAAATCAATGAAGAGATAGTTTTCCAAATCAACAGGCCTTGATTCACGAAGCAAAAACGGAGAATCGAATACCAAAGCATATTCTCCTCCAAGTTTGGTGAATGCAATACCTGGAAAACTTCCGACACTTTGAGTATAATGAATTGCACGTTCAATTGATGCTGCACCAGTCATTCCAACTGCAGAAATTACCTCAATTCCCTCAGACAGCCCTATACCAATTAATTCTATAGCCACTCTGATTGCATCATTTTTACTCAGCATCCTGGCAACAAGCTCTGTTGCTGTTTTTTCCACAATCTCTCCTTTTTCATTTTCAATAATTTTAACAAAGATATTAATTAAATTAGATGGATGAGGAAGTTCAATATAAAAATAACGGTCACTTCCCATAATAATATTACTTACTAAAGCATATTCTTCTATTTTATTTTCAGCCGGTTTCAATTCGTGAAAAGTATAGTCCTTAGGAATGTTTTCTCCACCAACATCCCGAATGAGATTTTTTAAGATAGTATCGGAATTGATTTCTGCCTTTTCGATTTCAAACAGAATTGTCTGAGTGTAGTTGAACAATTCCACATACTCTGTCTCAAGAGAATTTGTTGGAAAAAACTTTGTTCCAATAGCGATTGGGTTAAGTTTAGTTGTAAACTTAATAATCGACTTAGTTAAGCTGTTAGCCATCTAAGTCGCCCCCTTTTTCCAGTTCAATTTCGAATTCCCCTGGTCTTTCTAAAAGCATGTCCGGTTTGACAGATACGAATGGGAATTTCCATGATCCGAGTCTTCCGGCAATGGTACTTGCAATATTTCTGGAATTCTTTTTGATGAACACTTCATCATGTTCACTTACACGAACTAAAACATTATATGGGGCAGTTTCAGTTACTTCATCAGCCAATAGAATATTTAGTTCAAAATAACCTGGTTTTGTAAACAAATCGTTACGTACCGCAATTAACGGTTTTTTCTCAAGACCTAATCTATCAGCAACAGTAACGGAAATATTACCTGCATTTTTTACAGCTATCTTATAATCTTTAGGATGAACAAGTACAAAAATTACATAAGGAGCGGCAATCTCTACATCATCAACCATTTCCACTATCTTGTTGAACATTGGAATTTTTGAGAAGATATTCTCCAATTTGGATTCGGCGTTATTCTCATTATCAATACGTATAATTGCCTGTTTAGCAATATTCAATGGAGAAATTTCCAATCCTTCCTTACCTGTGTAAATTTCCCATCTTTTAAAGTTTAACTCTTTAATGATTTCATCACAAATGTGTTGAAGAATATTCTTATCCTTTTTAGGTTTTTTCGGTTTTCCAAATGTGAGTCTGCCATTATCTATAACAAATGGTATTCTCATTGAAGCAATATTCCTAAATTCAGCAGCATAATCTCTGAATTTATCATTTGATAATACTTTAGCTTTTTCACGAGTAGCAATGTCTAAAATAAAATGATCAGCATCATTTCCCGCTGGAACTTCTTCTACATTATCACTTTCCAACAGTCTTTCAAATCCTTCCCTGTCATCAATTTCATGACGAAGTGATGCATCGGCAATAATTACAAATTCATCTCCACTTTCTTCTAATGCTTTAACAGCAGCAAGAATATTGGACATTTGAGGTTGTCTGTTTTCATTTTTTACATGATGAGCTACATTAGAAGCATCTACGACCACTTTCATAATATCACCTACTCAATAATTTAATCCAGTTTAATATATTTATCTTATTCAATATTTAAATTTAATTTATAATCTATTTCTTGGATATTTCCCTAATAAAAAATTTTCGCCATTTATATTATTTAGGAAAATCTCTATTTCATTTTCTGTAATTCTATAAACGTTATATGAATTTCCGTTTTTGCCTCTAAGCTTATTGGAACATAATGAACCTGCATTGACTATTAATGTCTCATTAACTTTCCAGATATTCGGAACATGCTTATGTCCTGACAAGACCAAATCAACTTCATGAAGTGTTAATGTTTTTAAAATGTCTCCGGCATCAGATAAAACATTACGTTCACGCCCAGTTTGAGGAATAGGCACTACATGATGGTGTAAAGCAACTATTGAAAAACATTCATTCACTACACATTCATCCAACTGATGTTCTAACCACATGTGTTGCGGTGTTCCCACATGACCCTTATCTTCATCGGGTGAACTGCTGTCAAGACCTATTACAGTGAAATTTCCATCCATTGTCAATTTCCAGCTTTTTTCACCGATCAATTCTTCAAATGTTTGATAGCCCAGATTACGGGCGTCATGATTTCCAGGAACGGCAAATAATGGAGCCTCAAACATTGCCAAATATTTTTTAGCTTGTTCCAACTCCCTATAATAACCATTATCAGTGATATCACCGGTTAATATAATCATGTCCGGTTGCAACTCATTTATTTCACTTACAGCCTGATAAAATATTTCTTCATCAAAGCTGTAACCTGAAATATGTAAATCGGAAATATGTGCAATTAAAGTCATGTTATCTATTGGTTTAATTTCATTATAGCTTCTGCAAGATCACCTTTACATTCTTCAAGTGCTTCTCTTGCTTCGTCCGGACTAACACCCGCAGTGTTAGCTACCATTTCAATATCTTCATCTGGAATTTCAATTTCGTATTCTAATTCGACTTCACGGGCTTTTCCTTCAACTTGGTAAGTTTCCTGTCCCATCACATTCATTAAACTTACGCCAGGATTGTCAATAATTAATTCGACCTGGCGGACACCTTCTAGTTCCTCCATTTTCATACCCATTTTTTTCATTTGCCTTTCCATCTGTTTCATTTGTTTTTTATTCATACCAGGTATCATATTAAACCCTCAAGTAAAATAACTATTTATAAGTATATTATTAGTTATTATTAAAATTAACTTAATTTTCAAACCCATATATTTCGGTTTCAAATGTTTTAGCAACATCCTTTAAAACTTCAGGGATATTAATGGATTGAGGACATTCTTCAATGCATAATTCACACTCGATACAATCGGAAGCAATTCCAACATCCGGAAGTTTAGTATAATTCAGATATGCATTGCCAAAAGGAGTCCAGTCATCAATTTCCAGCATATTATGTTTGTTGTACAAATCAAATATCTTTGCAATGTCGATTTCTTCAGAACAGACATCTACACAGTATCTGCATGTTGTACAGTCCACGGTAATGTTGCTGTTGATGATTTCAGAAACTTCCTTGATTATTTCAAGTTCCTCATCGTTTAAAGGTGTGGCATTTTTGATTTCACTGATATTGCTTTCAAGCTGTTCGAGATTGCTTGCACCTGTCAGGACAACAGACACATCATCCAGGTTTGCAACAAATCTCATAGCCCATGAAACGACTGACTTGTCAGGATTATATTCCTTCATGATTTTTTCTGCCTCTTCAGGCACATCTGCTAAGAATCCTCCTTTATAAGGTTCCATAATCATTACTTCTTTGCCATATTTTCTTGCAACTTCAAGACATTTCTTGGACTGTATGCCTTCATCTTCCCAGTCAAGATAATTAATCTGCAGGAGCACAAACTCAATTTCAGGATGTTCAAAAAGTATCTCTTCTAAGAATTCTGCATTACCATGAGTAGATAAACCAATATGCTTTATAAATCCCTCTTCCTTTTTCTTTTGAATGAATGAGAACAGATTAACATTTTTCCATGCATTTTCAGTAAATCCGCTTACGTTATGCAGCATATAATAATCAAAATAATCAACACCGCAATTTTCAAGCTGCTGTGAAAAAATCGGTTCCAGCTGTGATTCTTCAGTGATGATGAATAATGGCATTTTTGTTGCTATTTTAAATGAATCTCGAGGATATCTTTCAACAACAGCCTTTTTGAAAGTTATTTCGCTCATTCCTTCATGATAAACAAATGCAGTGTCAAAATGATTAAATCCGCTTGCCATATATGCGTCTACCATTTCATTAACCTGATCCATATCTACACTTTTCTGGTCATTCTCATCCAATAACGGGAGTCTCATCATTCCCATACCTAACTTAGCCATAAAAAAAATCCTCCTTCAATTATTATT
>OMSA01000128.1 GCA_900313645.1 uncultured Methanobrevibacter sp. | reverse complement strand
CATAACAATATCATTAAATATCACCAAAAATATAGTTATATTATTAACTAAAAATGGAGCATATTGTTATGAATAAAAGAACTATTGACCTTTCAGGCCACATTATTGACTCATTGATATTAACTAAAACAATGGGCATAATTATGGATAAAGGTGGAGAATTTGATATTTTAGAAATTGAAGTGGGACGTAAGAAATCAGACATAAGTCATGCTAAAATTGAAGTTTCTGCTGATTCTCCCGAATTGTTAGAGTCTATTTTAGATGAACTGTCCGTACTCGGTGCATCTATTGACGAGATTAAGGAAGTCAATCTTGTTGAGGCACCTAAAGATAAAGTTGCTCCTGAAGGTTTTTATTCATCATCCAATCATACACACAGATCAAGGGAAGAACAGCAGGTATTTGAATTCATGAACAGTGAAGTATCTTCTGAAAAGCCTTTAATGAACCTTATTAACGGTATCGCTTCTGAGATGAAGGAAATCAAAGCTCAAGGCGGAAAAATAGGTATTGTTGGAGGTCCTGCAATTATCCATACCGGATCAGGCAAATACCTTGCGTCCTTAATTAAAGAGGGATATATTGATGTTATCATGGCGGGAAATGCTCTTGCAACTCACGACATCGAATCAAACTTGTTTGGAACCTCTTTGGGTATTGAAGTTGAAACAGGTAAAATTGTGGCTCACGGTCACACTCACCACATGAGGGCAATTAACAGGATTAATAATTCAGGATCTATTAAAGACGCTGTTGAAGACGGAACTTTAACCGGCGGTGTGATGTATGAATGTATAAAAAATGATGTTCCATTTGTTTTGGCCGGTTCTATTCGTGATGACGGGCCTCTTCCTGATGTTATAACTGATACTGCTGAAGCTCAAAAATTAATGAGGCATTACGCTCAAGAAGTTGATATGGTTATTATGATTGCTACCATGCTTCATTCAATTGCAACCGGTAACTTGCTCCCTTCAAGAGTAAAAAGTATTTGCGTAGATATCAACCCATCTACAGTTACCAAATTGTCTGATAGAGGTAGTGCTCAAGTTGTAGGTATTGTTACAGATATTGGAACATTCCTGCCACTTCTTTATAATGCTTTAATGGAGGACTGAATATGTCATTTACAGCGTTTATTTTGGATGTGGTTTCAGACACAATCTATCCTGCAAGGATTACTGTCGAAGACGGATTATTTAAGGAAGTCACTCCAATAACCATCAGTGAAGAATCAAAGATTGACGTAAATGGATTAATGATTCCGGGATTTATAGACTCCCATATTCATATTGAAAGTAGTATGATCACTCCTGCACAATTCGCTAAAATTGCAGTTCGTCATGGAACTACTGCAGCGGTATGCGATCCCCATGAGATAGCCAATGTTTTAGGAATTGAAGGGGTTGAAGCAATGTTTGAAAATGCAAGGCAGGTGCCTTTTAATTTTTATTTCACCGCGCCTTCCTGTGTGCCGGCAACACCATTTGAAACTTCCGGTGCTATTTTGGATTCATCAGATATAGAATATCTGCTTAAAAAAGATGAAATTGTTGCATTGGGAGAAATGATGAATTATCCTGGTGTTATAAATGGTGATGAGGAAGTAATCAGAAAGTTGGATTTGGCACATAAGTACAACAAACCTATTGACGGGCATGCGCCACTGCTTTCCCGTAAAGAATTGGATGAATACCTTAAGCACGGTATAAGTACTGACCACGAATGCAGCAATGTTCTTGAAGCTCTTGAGAAAAAGATGAAAGGTATGAAAATTATGGTTCGTGACGGTTCATCCGCCATGGATATGGAAGGTCTCTTCAATATAGATGATGGTATTGCATATATTGAGGATTCAAATTCTGACAGTCTCCTTTTGAGAGACATATTCGAGAAAAAGATATTCTCTCCAATGTTTGATTTCATAGTCAGTGACGACAAGCATCCAAACGATCTAATTCACGGACACCTGAACAAATCAATTCAAAAGGCGGTTAGTTTGGGAATTGATATTCTAAAAGCGATTAATATGGTAACAATCAATCCGGGATATCATTACAATCTTAATTGCGGAGCCATTATTGAGGGTGCTAAGGCGGACTATGTGATTATTGACAGCATATACGATTTCAATATCCTGGAGACATATATCGGTGGTGAATGTGTCTTTGACGGGGAAAATGTCCTTTTTGACATTCCTGAAATCGAACCTAAAAACACAATGAACGTGTCTCTAAAAACCGAAAGCGATTTCGATATACCTTATGACGGTGATGAATGTGAAGTCAATGTAATTGAGTGCATTGACGGTGATTTGCTCACCAAAAAGACAACCGCAAAGTTACCTGTTAAAGATGGAGTAATCCAAGCTGACATTCTCCAGGATGTCTTAAAGATAGCTGTTGTGGAACGTTATGGTGGAAATACTGTTGCCAATGGATTCATCAAAGGATTCGGATTGAAAAAAGGAGCTATCGCTTCATCAATTGCTCATGATTCACACAACATTATCGTTGTCGGATATGATTCCGATAAGATGGTAAGGGCAGTCAATAAGGTAATTGAAAATAAAGGAGGCATTGCCGTTTATAGTGTGGACTTTGAAGATTCCCTGCCTCTTCCTATTGCAGGACTGATGTCAAATGAGGATGCATACACTGTTGCTGAAAAACTTGCCGTTCTGCATGATATGGTGAAGGCATTGGGTTGCACACTCGAAGCGCCGTTCATGACAATGGCATTTATGGCATTGCTTGTTATTCCGTCAATTAAAATTTCAGATAAGGGACTGTTTGACGGAGACAATTTCGAATTTATGGATGTTATAATAAATTAAGGTTCAAAACCTTTTTTTATTAACTCTTTTTTTATTTCTCTCATTGCTTTGATGTCTTCTTTTGTCCCGACTTTTAGAACAACTCTGTTAGCTTCCCTGAAACGTTTTAGATAATATTCTTTTTGTGTATCGTCAACTATATCAAAGCGTGTTAAGTTGGCAAGGGACTCGATTACATATCCAAAACCTCTGTTTAAAGCTTGAGTGTCCTCACGGATTATCAATTCACACACTTCTGATTTAATGACAATCGCTTCACCCTTCTTTTTAACGGGGTCACTTTGCTTTACCGCTTCAGTTAAGCTTTTGACCTTACATTTAAAATAAGCTTTCATGTCTTTTATGGAATAATCTTCATTAAAATAGTCCTGAGGCAAATTTCCAAGTGTTGAAGTGGCAAATAACTCCGGATCGTGAGTAATATTGACGATAAATTCCCTTTCGCGAATGATGTTTTCTAAGGTATGGCTTCCCTTGAAAATCCGGTTGATGATTTTGTTATTCCCAGCACAAATCACACCAATAGGAGCCGCATTTTTGCTGCCGTCTTCATTTTTTGTAGAAATGATTGTTTCATACTGTCTTCCTTTAACCATTCCAATTCGTTCTAAATTAATCTCTAAATTATCCATTTTAAAAAACCTTTTTATATCTTAATTAACAATATATAAATTATAATATTTAATTTTAAGGAGTTTAAGCCTATGCAATATAAAATGTATAGTGAGATGATGGAACAACCGGATTCACTTAGAAAAACCTTTGAAAGTGAAAAGTCAACAATGGATGAAGTTTCACAGTTAGTCCTAAAAGCCGATAAGGTTTATCTAATCGGCTGCGGAAGTTCTATTTCAACTTGATGCAATAAGAATGTCCAGTACAAACATTGACATTGAAGTATATACTGGTTATGAATTTTATTACAATAAGAAACTGGTTTTGGATGAAAATTCCTTAGCGATTTTTACTTCACAATCCGGTGAAACAGCAGACACTCTTGCTTCACTCAGAAGAGCTAATGAATTCAATATTCACACTGTTTCCATTTCTAACGAACCTGACAGTTCAATGATTAAAGAAGCTAAAACTCCAATTGTTACCAGATGCGAAACAGAAACTGCAATTTTGGGCACTAAAACCTACATTACCCAACTTGCCAGCCTGTATCAGATCTTATTTAAAGCATCAGATTATGAAGATAAGGACAAATTGTTATCTCAACTGGCTGAAATGCCTGACATTATAGAGGATTTACTTAAAACTACTGAGTACGATAACAGATTGCTTGCTCAGGACTTTAAAAAGGATGATATCTTTTATTGCTTGGGCAGCGGACCGAATTTCGGACTTGCTTATAAACTGGCCATGACCATGCTTATGGAAGGTGCTATAAAGCATGCATGTCCTGAATATTCAGCAGAGTTCAGGCACGGTTTAATTGAAAGGGCCGAAAAGGGAGTTCCTATAATATTTTTAAAATCAGACTTTGAATCTGATGAGATTACCCAAAAGGCAATTGACTTTTCAGAAAATCTTAATTTGAAATCAATTGTTTATGATTTGAAGGATTACGCTGACGTTGATAAGTTATTGTCACCTTTCATCTTTGTAATTCCTTTGGAATGGTTTGTCTATTACCTGGCACATTATAATGGCGAAGATCCTGGTGCTACAAGACACATCGGAAAAGTCAGATATTAATTTTTTAAAAAAAAGAATTGGAAATGTAGAAATTTATTCTACATTCACTTTATGTTTTGGTATGATTAATTTTGGAATTGTAATTATTATAATTCCGTTTGAGAATTTGGCAGTAATATTTTCCAGATCAATGCTGGTTTCAAATCTTACTGTTTTTACACATCTTCCGCTTTTGATTGAAGATGCAATTAATTCAGCTTCATCTTCTTCTGCAAATTCTTCGATGTATGGTTTGAATGTAGTTTCAATAGTAATGTCATTGTCACCGGCTTCAATTAAAACATCTTCCTTATCAACACCAGGAACTGCTGCCTTGATGTAGTAAATATCTTCGGTTTCTACAAAGTCGATGTCTAAACTTTGAACGGTAGATTTTTTGTACTCGTTGTATCTTTGATCTGCAGCTTTTTGCATATTTTTGATGTTGTCTTTGACCTCATCGATGGTTTTGTATAAATCAGAAATAACGTTATCAGCAATGTTTTTGGTTTTTTCTTTTTTATCTTCAAAAGTTTCTTTTGCTTCATCAAATATTTCTTGTTCATCAGCTATTTTTTCATCAAATTCTTCTTTTTTATCTGAAATTTTAGTTTCAATAGTTTCACTATCTACCATATTTTCACACTCCTATTGATGAATTTTAATGGTATGTGTTATAGTTACCTTTTGT
>OMSA01000183.1 GCA_900313645.1 uncultured Methanobrevibacter sp. | reverse complement strand
CTTCAAGTTTCAGCTGTGAAGTTTCAAATCCTCTGGTCAATACAACAACCCAGTTAATATTGTCCAGTTATGAGTACAATCCAGTCAATATCACTGCACGAGTATTGGACATTGACGGAAATCCTGTCAAGTCAGGTTCTGTCATATTCAATGTTTCAGGCCAGTATTACACTGTAAGCGTCACTAACGGATCAGCCAATTTAGCCAATTTCAACTTAAGACCTGGTGAAAATACTATCGCTGCACTTTTCTTTGATGATTTTTATTATAACTCATCAACTGATGCCTGTGATGTAAATATCCTTGTTAGAGATACTCAACTTCAGCTAAATATTGAAAGTGTTAATCCGGATGCCAATAATCCGATTAATATTACAGCATACGTTACCTGTGATGGTGATGTCGTCAATTCCGGAAATGTCATATTCCGCGTTTCAGGCGAAGAGTTTACAGTTAAGGTGGAAAACGGAGTGGCCAAACTGAATTATGTCTTTTCAGATATTGGTGCGAAAACCATTTCCGCTGTCTATGATGATGTTTATCTTTACAACTTATCTTATGCAAATGCAACTATCCAAGTGAAAAAGATAAGGGTTAACTTAATCACTAGCATTTATCTTGATAAGAACAGTCAAGTGGTTATTGACCTAAGCATTTTAAACGCCATTAAACCGTTTAATATTGGCTATTATGAAAACGGAGCTTTTGTTAAAAACTTCCAATCAGATGATAATGGAAGAATAACCATTTACAGGGATTTGGATTATGGGGACTATTCTTATATGATAAGGCTTGTCAGCTCCATCTATGAAGCCGATGACCTGACAGGTTCATTTAACGTTCCTGTTAAAAAGACTCGAATTGTTAGCATGGGCGGAACAATATGTACAAACGGACAATATTATGTCATCTTAAAAGATAAGCAAGGTAATGTAATTTCAAACCGGGAGATAACACTTCACATTTCTGGAAAAAGGATTAAAACTACAACAGACAGTGAAGGAAAGGCAATATTCAACATTGACCTTAAAGAGGGTAATTATTCTGCTACTTTCATATTCTATGGTGACAGTGAATACGCTAAATCATCATTGAATGCTAAAATTCATATTATGCCAAGTGTAAGCGTTGCAAATACAGTTTATGCTCAAAATTCCTATTGCAATATTAAGTTTTTATCCAAAAACAACACAAACATGNACTATCCAATTTGGAGGAAAATCCTTCCAAATCAGAACAGACTCAAATGGTTTAGCAGCCTTTTACATCAATCTAAAGCCTGGAAACTATCTTTTGAAAGTCACCAATCCTGACACAGGTGAGGTTTTAAGCCAGTATATTAAAGTGGTTAGTAGAATTTCCAAAAACGCTAATCTGGTGATGTATTACGGTTCAGGCAAGAGTTATTCTGTAAAAGTTGTTGATGACAATGGAAACCCTGCAAAGGGAGTCAAGGTAAAATTCACAATTGCCGGCAGAAGTTTCATTAGAACAACCGACAATAATGGAATCGCATCATTAAGGATATCTTTAAATCCGGCAATCTATACGGTAACTGCCGAATATAAGAATGTAAGGGTAGTCAATAAGATTGCTGTAAAATCAACAATCATAACAAAAAATATTGTGGTCAAAAAAGGAAAAACTATCGTTTTCAATGCAAGATTGCTGGATTCAAATGGCAAAATACTAAAAAATAAGATACTCACATTCAAGTTTATGGGCAAAACCTACCATGTCAGAACAAATAACTACGGAATAGCTAGCTTAAAAATCACAAAAAATTTCAATAAGGGAAATTATCTGATAATTACAAGTTATCAAAGAGTTATAAATAAAAATAGAATAGCAATAAGGTAAATTACCTTATTTATTTGCTTTAACTAATTTTCGTGCTGCTTTTAAATCGGTGTTGTATATGTGTCCGGATGTTGAGTGATAATGCACTCCTCCGAAGTTTAATTTTTCACCCATAATTTCTTTGTTGACTTCTTCTTTCATTTTTAATCCTAAATAAGCAATAAAGAACATGTTTGAGTAAAATGCACCGAAAATATCGTTACTTCTGAATATGCAGTGGATTGTCAGTTCATTGTCACGAACAATGCATTGCAAGAATTGAAGGCAAGGAATGTCTTCCCTATCTGCATCCAATTGGGGATCGATGGTGACCGCTACTGCACGATTTGAACCTGTTGCAGTCAATATTCTTTGTTTCATTGTATTGAATTGGTCAACATCAAAATGAGCATATATACGATTCGGATAAGTATATACAAATCCCTGATCATCAGGGTTTTCCGCTGATTTTACATATTCATATAATGCATCACTTTTAATCGGACAACCTTCCATGTCGAATTTTCCGGATTTAATATCGCTTAATACCTGTTCAGGAGTGTAGTGCTGATATTTTGCTCTGAATTTCAAGTTGAAAGGGTCATCAATAATATAAAAATTCCCTAAACTTTCTACTAAATGATGATTTGAATCTTTGTAGGTTTCTTTTCCACTTTTTAAGATTTTATCTACAAAATCTAAATAACATTGATTGATAGTTAACATATAAAACAGTCCTTTAAAATTAATTTAATCTTTGTTCGTGTTTATATATAATTTTAATTATTGAAAAATTTAATAATTGATATTGTTTGATGTACCTCTTTTTATTTCTTCGTGTTCAATTGATG
>OMSA01000002.1 GCA_900313645.1 uncultured Methanobrevibacter sp. | reverse complement strand
GGTTTAATACCAACGATAACTTGAGTTCCACCAAGTTTTACACGAGCGGAACCTTCTGCTTTAGAAATAACATCAGTTTCAATAGAAATGTCCCTATATTCATCAAGTGCCCTGCCATCTTCTCTTTTATCATTTTTGACAAGGTTTTCAATACTTTTTCTTGTAATTTCCGGTACTATCTCCATATTATCCACTCACTGTTCTATAGAATATTTTTTCATCAAAGCTTCTTTTTGAAGTTTGCTTACTTCAAGACATCCTTCCATAGCTAAATCGATTGCTTTTGCAAATTCTTCTTCAGTTAAATCACCGTCACTTTGTAGTAATGTGATTTCACCTGTTCTTGGCATCATAGCTATAGGAACATCAGCTTGTCCTTCTTTATCTTCTTTTTCGGATAAATCAAGAACGATTTCATCATTAACTTTACCAGCAGCACAACCTACAACGATATCTTTCATAGGCACTCCTGCATCAACAAGCGCAACAGAAGCGGCTGTGATTCCAGCACAACGGGTTCCACCTTCAGCTTCTATTACTTCTATATAAATATCAATCATTGAACGAGGATAATTTTCTAACATTAACGCCGGTCTTAAAGCGTCAGCTGTAATTTTAGAAATCTCAGATGATCTTCTGTCAGGTCCTGGCCTTTTTCTGTCATCCACTGAGAAAGGTGCCATATTGTATCTGCATCTGATTACACCAGTATTAGGTTCGAGTAATCTTCTTATGTATGATTCTCTAGGACCATAAACAGCTACTAAAATTTTATTTCCTCCAACTTCTAAGTAAGCTGAACCATCTGCACGTTCAAGAACTCCTGCTTCAATCTTAATAGGACGTAATTCATTTACTTTTCTACCATCATCTCTTATCATATCTGACATCATATCAACCTCTTAATCATGAAGAATCATTTATTATTTAATATAAAAGAATTGTTTGAGTTGTCCCCTAATGAGAATGAACCGTCTTTACTTTTATTTTTTCTTTTATATTCTTCAATTACTTCACCAATGTCTGGTTTGGTTTCTTTTTCTTTTTTCTCCTCAGCTTCTCTTTCTTCTTGTTCTAATTCTTCTTTAAAATTTTGAAGTGTAGGTTTTTCCAAAACAAATTCTTCTTCAGTTTCTTCAACTTCTTCAGGTGGCAATTCACCATCGATAGTTAAATATAACTTGTTTTTGATTTTATTTGTTAAACCGGAAGTATGAGCTTCAGCTTCAATTAAATGAATAATCTCACGGGTAAGCTGTTCCATGTCTTCGTCTCCTTTAACCCAGACAAGACCGTTTTGACCAACGACAATTTTACAGTTAGTCTTATCCTTAATCATGTTGATCATGGAACCTTTTTTACCGATTAATCTAGGAACTTTGGTTGGAGCAATATCTACAATGATTCCTCCTTTGAATTTGCCCATTCCTCTTCCTTTCAAACCGAGTTTTGCCTTTTTGATTTCATCAACATCGACAACTCTTAAAAATAGAACATCGCCCACATCATATACTTTGTTGAGCTCTTTTTTTTCACGACCAAAAACTTCAAAAGCAGGTAAAATTCCAGAATAAGGTGAATTAATGTCAACATCCCACATTGAGAATCTGACATCATTGATTTTACCTATTACAACATCACCCTTCTTAGGAACATATTTACTTTTTAGAGGAATAACTCTGATTTTTTTATTCCTTAAAGAAACACGTCCCAACAAAGATGAGCAAACTTTACCGTTTTCTTTGAAGGTACCTCTTCCTGAATAGTATTCGTCATCGGCCAATACTTGACCTGGAATAACTAAATCTTTATTTTCCACATATATCATAATAATCCCATAAAAATGAAATTTAATTATTTAATAGTTCTGGTTTCAGCTTCTCCACCTGAAATTTCTGCCATCTTAGCGGCAAATGAATTTTGAAGACCACCAGGCATTTCAATTATTGCAATCCATGAACCGTCCTGTTGCCATTCCTCATTGACAATTTCACCAAATCCATGAATCTGATTATAAGCTCCTCCCGCTGCAGAACCCGGAAGTCTCACTGCCACTTTGACCTTTTCAAATCTGATAGGAATCAGTGGCTTGATGGCCTTAAGGGCAGACTGGACTTGCTGGTCAACTGAAGTGAACGGATCAAATTTGACCTTGGCCTCATCACATGCATTTTCAATTCTCTGAACCGGATGAGGTAATCCGTTTTGAGGATTTATCGCTTCCTTAGCAATTTTATTAATTACCAGTTTTCTTTTATCCTCCTGCATCTTTCTTTTCTGGTCTGCAGTTAATTGAACGGTTCCCTTTTCAAGTATAATCTTGGAAACTTCAATAGGGTCAGTAGTTTCAAAAATTTTATTCATGGCTTCATCAGAAGCCTTATCTCCTTTTTTAGAGTCTTTGAAAATTTCTTCTACAGCTAAAAGATCTTCGATGGCAACATCAGGGCCATCAGGATTTCTAAAATCAGCCGCCAAATCGGCGTCGACCAGAATCTCAAAATGTTCTCCCATATATTCGTATTTGGCTATAATAGCTTCATCAACATTTACCATCAAAACATCTCCTAACTAACAGATAAGAATAATTATTCTTCTTCATCCTCTGAATCTTCTACGGATTCATCGACATCTTCTTCTTCCTCTTCCTGCGGAAGTACTTCATCGATATATTTTTGTACTTCTTCTTGAGAAAGCTTTTCGTATTTTTCATCTTCGATTTTTATGACTGCAATTTCCACATTGTTTGAAGTGGTATCGTGTTCGGTAGCTTCGTTAATGGCGGTTAATGCCAATTCAATAGCTCCGTCCAAGGTTATTTCATCATCATATTTCTCTTCAAAAATTTCCATTGCAGCAGCTCTTCCTGAACCGATTGCGGTTGCCTTATATTCAATCAAAGCTCCACTTGGGTCAGTTTCGAACAGTTTGCATTTTCCATTATAAACTCCACCAATGATTAAAGCAGACCCGAATGGTCTTACTCCACCATTTTGAGTGTATAACTGTAACATGTCACATAATTTTTTAGATAAACTAGTGACGCGGATTGGTTCGCTGTAGGTTATTTTGTTAATTTGTGCTTCAACTCTTGCTCTTTCAACCAATGCTCTTGCATCTGCCACAAGACCTGAAGTAGCAGCACCAATATGCTCATCTATTTTGAAAATCTTTTCAATAGATGACGCTTCTACTAATTTTGATGTAGTTCTTTTATCGACAGCTAATACAATACCTTCGGAACTTTTAACACCAATGGATGTAGTTCCTCTTTTAACTGCTTCTCTTGCATATTCCACTTGGAAAAGTCTTCCATCTGGGCTGAATACAGTAATTGCCCTATCATATCCTGCACTTTGTAAAGGTTGCATATTAATACCTCATATTTTATTTATAAATATTAAATTTTAAATTCGACTACATAAAAAAAATAAAACCAAATCTCCATGAAAAGGCAAATTTTAATTTTAATTTCTACTTGCAGAAAATTAAAATTATTTTTTATTCTTTTTTTCCATAAATCCAATAATATTTATAAATATATTTATTTATAAAGTTTTCTATTTTAAACTAACAAAAAGTAATTAAATATATTTCTGGGATGATTTGATGGTGCCTGAAAGACCAACGACAGTCATGGAAATTTTTCTGCCTTCATGCCTGTTTACAAGCGCAAGTGATGATCTGACCTCTTCGACAAAACCTCTCTGACATCTGACAATAGCCTTATAATGATAGTAATCGTCGGTTTTTTCCAGATCATAGAATTTCATAACCCACAGGTAAAAATTGGAAGTTTCACATTCCCCCTTAAAGCGAATGCATGCATCCCAAATGATGGTTACCAAATCGTCTTTGGAAATAGGTGATGTGATTTTTATATCCACTGTGAGATATCTGCTGTTTTTTCTAAGTGTAGGCGGCAATACCTTAAGCCTCATCATCCACCCTCCTAACACCTTTTAAAATCATCTTATCCCTATCTTCATTGAATCTTAAAATATCAAAAGCGGTTTTAAATGATTTTTCAATATCCTCATGGGCAAGACCGGTTTGTGAAAATACAGAAACAAAATCCTGAGGGGTTTTTATATCAAAAACACTTTCAGCCCTTGAAGATAATATCAGCGGAAAATTAAACTTAGCATGCAATGCGTAAATATCTCTGAAATTTGAAATTACCTTGGCTCTCGGAGCAAGATAAGTCTTAAGCAAATCCTTAAAGCACAGCTCAATAGCCACATTATTGTTTACCGCCTCTTTTGAAAGAACATGGTTTAAACCTGCATCATATCTGTTCAGATAAGGCCTTGAAAGCACATCAATCTTGGAGTTTTCCACAACAGCACGATTGACCTTCAAATCTCCGCCAACAACAGATATGCAGGAAGCCCTGCTTCTGAAATTATTTGCTGTTTTTCTGATTTCATTGATGTTTTTTGATTCAATCTCTAAAGTAAAATCAAAATCGATTATATCATCAAGGTTTTCATGCAGCTCGTCTTTAAGAGTTAAAGCCTGCTTGAAATCATTTTGATTATATGAAAAATTAATGTGGTCCCATCCATAACTGGAAGCCTGTCTGGCCATTTTGATATTGTTTTCCAAGCCGGAACCCTGAATATTTAAATCAAAAAACATGGTAATTATTTTATTGTTTAATGTATTAATAAGTTATCTAAAAAAATAAAAAATAGTGATTTGTTCAATCACTATTGGTATCTGAAGAATTCTACTTGCCAGTTAACGGTTTCATAAAAGTCTATTGTGAACACTTCTTCGGAACTGGAAGTGTACGTAAATGAGTCTGATCTTGTCTCTACGGCACTTTTTGAGCCCCAGTCAACACCGCCGGACTCACCGTTGGAACCGGTAACGTACAAATGATTTGTCGCATAATTTTTGATAGGGTATGCGGAAAGCTTAACCATGATTTTACCTGCAGGAACGCTGATAGTCTGTGATCCTGAACCTGAGCCGGAATAGCTTCCTATAGACTCCCATGACTTTTCGTCAACAACCTCAGTGGATGACACTGATTGAGTGGAAACATCCTCATCGCCACCTGAAGAGGCAGGAGATTGAGTTGCCTGAGATGGAATAGCCTGCTGTGTATCATTGCTGACTTGAGTTAAATCAAGAGGTCCTCCCATTACTAAAAATCCGATTAGTCCACCTAAAACAATTATAATTGCAACTAATGCAATTACAATATATTTAAAATTGTTGGATTGACTGTTAGCAGGTTTGGAAGATTTAACAGTTAGCGAACTTCCACATTTAGTACAAAATTTTGCATTGTTTTTATTTTCAAATCCACACTTATCGCACTTCATAGTATCATTATTATTACTTTTAACACAACTTATATAACTATTTATCTAATTTAATTCGAATAAGAAGTGTTTAAAATAAGTATATTCTGTTATAAAATATTTTATAGTATAAAAATATAATATTTTATTATGGTAAAAAACAACGATGAACTTTTGAAACTAACTTCATACGTTCAAATCTCCAAATACCGTGAAAAAACATTAAAGTCTATCGGAGATGATGTCAAAATACCTACCAATATCGCAAAGGACAGTGGGATTAGAACTAACCACATTTCAAAAGTTCTAAGTGAATTAAAAAGTAAAGAAATCGTTGAATGCATCAATGAAGAAGCCCGTAAAGGAAGACTATACAGATTAACCGATACGGGTAAAGAAGTATTGGAAACTATTAAGGAAAAAGAGGAAAATGAATAGTTTTAACTTGATTCGATTCCTTCTTTAATAATTTCTAATTCTTTTCGGGCTTCCGAATTTGAAACTTCAACAAAAACATCACCTAAAAGATTCAATAAAATTCTATTTTTCAAACTTAAATCAATGCATTCATCAGTTTCAGTGAAAATTGATTCATAATTTGGTGAAGCAGAGTCTTTCTGATACTGTAGTTTTATTTCATTTCTCAAATCTTCATCAATGTATTTTTCAAGATATACAATTATCTCATTTGCAAATGAATTTCCCATAATAATCATGCTTTTCAGGGATTCCTCGTCAAGATTTGAGTTTTCAACAAGAGCATTGAATGATCCGTAATTCTGATATCCGTAGGGGATAAATCTTCCCTCAACGGTGTGTGCACAATACTCATTCATCAGTTTAAATTCAGGAAGGGTTAAAAAATACCAGATAAAGCTTTGAATTGTGGATGATGGCCTGACCTTAAATATATCACACAGCATGTTTTCAATGATTGCAAATAAAATGTAATGAGCCAGCTCATGAATGATTGTGGCAATCTGAACAGAATCACTCAGTCTGTCATCATAATAAATTGCATTGCCCAGAAATATAAAGCCTCTCTCATAACCTCTTGATTTTGCTTGACATTCAGTAAAAATACCTGCAAAATTCAAAATTCTGTTTTTGATGGTCTCTCCCCAAATATCAACATAATCCGCTCTCATGAATAACTCTGAAAGCAGCAGCCCATAATCTCTGTCGCTAATCTCAGCATTTAAAAGCAGCTGTATGTTGTATTGGCTGAACAGTACTTTAAAACTGTTGATTTCTACAGGATTAATCTGTTTTTTGCATTTGACACAATGTGTGGCGTCATTGAGATTGATTTGGCCGCAGTAAGGGCAGACATGTTCAGATACAAATCTGTTGCCGCAGTGTGTGCAAAAGTTGTTCTCCTTGAAATTCATTGTTCCGCAGATATCGCATGCCTTCAACTAAACCACTACCTGAACTTTGATTTTAAATCTTTAACAAGTTTCTTATGGGAATAATTCCTCTTGATGTTTTTTCCGCAATTAAAACAGAAATGACTGTCCCATTCCAAAATTTCTCCGCAAGAACATACAATCCTTGTTTTAACATTTCTTTTAGGATTTAATGGCCGGTCACATACTTCACAAAACTTCAGATTGGGAGAGTTGTGATGGCCGCATACGCATAGGATTTTTTTATCCTCCTTTTTGAGATTGATGCCGCATTCTATGCAAAAGTCGGAGGTTATCTCATTCAGGGTTGAACAGGTGCATAAAACATAAACATCATCTAATTTTCCGTAATTGCTTAACGGCATGCCGCAGTTTCTGCAGAATCTGGAATATCTTTCATTTTCTTCACCGCAAAAGCAGAATATGGAATCCTCAAACTCCAGATTAAAATTGCTGAAATTGTCCTTTTCAATAACCTTATCATCCTTCAGCTGTCTGCCGCACATTTCACAGAAAACATTTTCCTTGGAGTTGACCGCACCGCATTCACACAGCACATTATCAACCGAAAATACCGGTTTTGATTTTCTCTTTAAAATCTTAGATAATCTTGATTGGGACCGTTTTGCTCCACACATATAACAGAATTCATTGTCCTTATGATTCAGATAGCCGCAAGAGCAGATTTCATATGTGCAGTCATTTTTAGAGTCAATATAAGGATAAAAATCAATGTCAAAATCAAAAAAGCCGATATCATGAATTGGGGGTGTAAAAACATAATCGCTGTTTTTGGAATCGTAACCTGTTTTGCATCCGCATCCTGTGCAGAAATATTCATTCGGATGGATTCTATGACCGCATTCTTTACAATAATTCCCAACTTGCATTTTTATCAGTTTTTAGATAAGGATTGTATTTCGGCAACAACCTTAAAGAGCACTTCCTCACCAAGCCCTTCAATATATTTTATTGAACCGGCACATTCATGGCCTCCACCGTCAATACCTGCCTGAGGCACTTTTTCAATCATGCTTGCCACAATTTCATTTACGTTAAAGCCATACTGTTCGTTTACAGCATCAGTTGCCCTGAAAACTCCAAAATCAGGGCCATGTCCCAAGGTTACAATAGGCTTGTCTTCACCCAAATCCTTAATTATCTTATCGTGGATAAATCCGCAGGTCTTTCCAGGAGCTGGGAATGTAAATTTGTGTGCAAATTTTTCGACATCTATCAAATTAAAGTAGATACCGTTTTCAAGCTGTGTCTGCTTGATGTTTGGAAGAGCTGCACGAAGCTGAGTGTCAACACGTTTTTGATATTCCTTATAAAGCGCATCAATCATCTTTTTATGCTTGTCTAGATTATCGACAGCCAAAATTGTATCCATTATTCCTCTTCCATTCATAAATCTTAAGAAATAAGCTTCAAAATCAACACATTCGGCAATTTGAGCCAAATGTTCTTTTGTAAAACCTTTCTGTGCAGCCAATTTCAGGTACTGATACACTTCACCTGATTCTGCACGGTCTCCCAGCGCAGCAACGGCCGGCAGATGCATTATCAAGTCCTTTACTTCAGGGTTTATGATGTGTGCCACTTCTGTTGCAAGAGCTCCGGCGGTGAGCTGTGAGTCCCCTCCAACCAGATAAGGATTGACATGTGTGTCCACATATTCATCTACGGCAACGGTAGCTCCATATATTTCGCCATTGCGCTCATCTTTTGTAATAAGGTTTCCAGGGGAGTGATGGTCTATTACAACGACTTCAATGTCATAGATTTTGGCCTGCATCAGTGCCACAATATCCTCTTCGGTAGATCCATTATCAAGAAGCACAATCAAAGGCAGTTTCTGACCGTGTCTTTCCTGGTCTTCCAGAGCAAATGACAAATCTTTTACGACATCCTCAAGTTCATAGAAAGGAGCTTTACTTGGGGAGCGTTTAAAATAGTAATATTCAGCATCATTGCTCGGATTTGCTTTTTGTATTAAAGGCACAATAGCCTTCTCCATTGCAACTCCTGAACATATTCCGTCCGCATCGTTGTGATGTCTTAAAAGTATTGTCCTTCCGTCAAGTATTGCCCTTCTGATTTTCTGGGCAGCTTCATACATCTTAGGTCGAAGCCTATTTAAAACATCACTTTTGACCAAGAATTCAACATCTTGCGGTTGAGCTTTCTTGTTTAATGCATCGTCAATTAATTTATGTAACTGCATGGTGCTTTCCGCATCAAGTTTTATCATTGAAGATGACTCGATTTGTGTTTTTCCACCGTGTTCGTTAACTTCACCTATGACCTGAACGGCATCGTTCAACTCAATTTCCGGATATGACCTCTCACCGGCCTTATCAAAAGCGGCGATTTCAGTTGTTCCGCTTTCATCACTGATTATGAATATTGTCGGACCTGAAGTCTGCTGGATTTGCTGGACTTCACCGTCAATCCTGACGATTTTACCTTTTTTCTCATCAAGCTGGTCAATCAGTGTTCTTGGAATTGATTTGGTCAGTCTTTTCAGATTATATTCTTCAACGTAAGCAGGGGCAAAATCTATTTTTCCTTCCCTTGATTTGATGGAAGTTACAAATACAATAACGTCTTCACCTACCCTATATTCGGATACGTCTCCTCTCATAAGCCCCCAGACATTATTGTTCAAACTCACAAAGGCACCATATCTCTCAATTCTTGTAATGGTTCCTTTATACAATTTATCTTTATCAATATCTCTCAAATTACATATTGCATCCAATACATAAACGTCTCTCGCTGCTTTTCTGCGAGCTTCAAATTCATCATGTCTCATTTTTTCAGCCTTTCTTTTCTCTCCGCATTCATGGCAGATATCATATTTCTCATCAAGCAGTTTTCCACAATCCCGGCAAACATTAATCTGGCCTGTACCATGGCAGTGAGGACATTCCTCATATACTTCAACCTGTCCCTTGCCGTTACATACCTCACATGGAATGTCTTCATCCCCTCCAAGGTCAAATTTTGCTTTTGCCTTACTGTTAACGCCTTTAAAATGATTTCCTATATCAAAAGCATCATCTTCAAAGCCTGTTCCTCCACAGGCGTCACATTCCTTATAGTCCACTACAACAGAACCTATACCTTTACATTTTGGACATTTAGTTTTCAATTTAAAACCCCATTCCTAAATAAATAATTCCGGATTTTCCTGAATAATCTGATTTCTTTGCTGCTGATATTCAAGAGAACTGTAAATCAAATCATTGGCTTCAGTTGCATGGGACGAACCTGTGTAGTTATAATAGTCCTGCAAATAATCTATAGCTTGCTTCAACTCATCAACAGCCTTTATCTTCAATTCTAACTCAGTAATTGTCGCGTCCATATATTCCTTGTGAACATCGTTTAAATCATTATCGAATTTATCTCTAATAACCTGCAGCTGTTTTAAACTGTTATTATAATTGTCACCGGCAGATATTGCTTTTACTCTTGCTTCCTCATAATTTTTATCATTCAAAAGATCAACAGATTCGTTATATTCCTTATCAGCCTGAACAATACTCTCACTAATCTCAGGCATTGATTTGTTAATGTTGTCTATTGAACTGTCTATCATAACGATAGCCAATGACACCAAAATCAAAACAGCAATAAAAATTATTAATTTACTATAGCTAGACACAGTATAAAATTTATTAAAAGAAGTAATTAAAATTTTTTATAAAAAAAATAAAAGGAGTTTAATAAAATATTAAACTTATTCGCTGGACCAAAGTCCGTGTTGGTTACAGAATTCGTATGCTACAACATCGCCAGCATCCGGAATGATGAAGGTTGCTTCAGCAACATCTCCAGGTGCGAAACATTTAGCATATTGTGCGTTTCCTGCTTCAACAATTAAAAATTGAATGTAGTGGTCATCATCCATTGGGTGAGCAACTTCACCGACTTTAACGGTTACTTTGTCACCATCGATTTCAACTACAGGTTTGTGTTTAGGAGCTTTTTCTCCTTCAGTCTGTACAGGGAATTCAAGCATGTGGTCAGAACATACTTTTTCATCGCCTTCAGCTAACACTTGAATAATACTTCCACAGTCATCACATTTTAATATTTTTGCCATAATAAAACTCTCCTTAAAATATTTAAAGATATTTTAGTTAACAAAGTATTTATTATTATTGATTGTTTTCATAATAGTTTTCAATTGCTGCCTGAAGCCCGTCTGCTGCAAGGTTTGAGCAGTGCATTTTGATTGGTGGAAGTCCATCCAATTCTTCTGCAACATCATTACGGGAGATTTGCAAAGCTTCTTCCAAAGTTTTGCCAACAGCAATTTCAGTAATCATACTGCTTGTTGCAATTGCCGCTCCGCAACCGAATGTCTGAAATGAAATGTCCTGGATAACATTATCCTCAACCTTAATGTAGATTGTCATTAAATCTCCACAGGTAGGATTTCCCACGGTTCCAACTCCGTTAGCATCTTCCATCATTCTACAGTTTCTCGGATTTGCAAAATGATCCATTACCTTTTCTGAATAATCCATTATTAACACCTCTTACAAGTATCACTATGTTTTTTACACATTATATTATCGTAATCAAGTTCCTGATTCCATAACGGTGACATCTGTCTTAATCTTTTAACTGCTTCTGCAATAACGCCTACAAATTCATCCACATCAAAAGCATCGCTTTCAGGTGCAAGTGAAAGTCTAAGTGACCCGTGCACATCAACCGGATCCAAACCTAATGCGGTTAAAACCGGTGAAGCTTCAAGAGTGTTTGATGAACATGCTGAACCTGTTGAAGCCTGATAACCTTTGGCATCCAATAGAAGGATTAATGATTCACCTTCAATAGCCTTGAATCTGAAGTTTACAAGGTTAGGCAATCTGTTTTGCTCATCACCATTTAGATATGCTTCAGGAATTGTTGACAATACCTTATCAATGAGTTCATCACGAATTGCAGATAACTTTTCATAATGCTCATCTAATTTTTCTGCTGCTAGTTCACAAGCCTTTCCGAACCCTACAATTCCAGGAACGTTTTCGGTTCCGCCCCTGATTCCTTTTTCCTGTCCGCCACCATGGATGAGCGGTACAAGACGGGTTCCTTTTCTAATGTATAATGCTCCAACACCTTTCGGACCATTGATTTTATGTGAAGATAAGGAAAGAAGGTCAATATTCAGTTTTTCAACATCCACTTCAATTTTACCGAAACTCTGTACTGCATCAACGTGGAATTTGATTTTATTTTCGCGTGCAATCTTACCGATTTCTTCAATAGGCTGGATTGTACCTATTTCATTGTTTGCATGCATTACAGTGATTAAAATGGTTTCATCAGTGATTGCCTCTTTTAAATCTTCGATTTCGATTATACCATTCTCGTTTACCGGAAGGTAGGTTACCTTAAAATCAAGGGATTCCAGAAATCCTAAAGTATTTTTAACAGCAGGGTGTTCGATATTGGTTGTAATGATATGTTTCCCCTTTTTCTGTAATTTAAATGCAATACCCTTAATTGCAAGGTTGTCTGATTCTGATCCTCCGCTTGTAAAGATTATCTCATCAGGCTTTGCATTAATTGCATCAGCGACTCTTTGGCGAGCTTGATTTAATGCTTTTTTTGATTCACGACCTATTCCGTAAAGAGTGGAAGGGTTTCCAAACTCCTGTGTGAAATATGGTTCCATTTCTTTAAAAACTTCCTCACTGACTTGAGTGGTTGCTGAGTTATCCAAATACATTTCTTATCTCCAATACATTAATTTTTAAAATATAATATAACACTGAAACTCATCATATAAAAAGTTTCAGTGACTGAATAGTAACTAAATACTATCTAAAGCTTGATTTAAGTCTTCTATTAAATCATCAGCATCTTCCAGACCGATAGACAGTCTGATAAAGTCAGGAGTAACTCCTGTTGCTTCCTGTTCTTCTTTGGTCAGTTGCTGATGTGTAGTACTTGCAGGGTGGATTGCTAAACTTTTTGCATCACCGATGTTTGCAAGTATTGAGAAAAGTTCTAACTTTTCAATTACAGCTCTTCCGGCTTCTTCTCCTCCATCAACTCCAAATCCGATAATTCCTGCAAAGTTATCTTTCAGGTATTTCTTGTTGTTTTCATAGGTTGGGTGGGATTCCAAACCAGGATAGCTTACCCATTTTACTTTAGGATGAGTTTCAAGGAATTTTGCCACTTTAAGAGCATTTTCGGAATGCCTTTTAACACGTACATCAAGACTTTCCAGTCCTTGAATGAAAAGGAAACTGTTGACAGGCGCCAATGTTGCACCCAAATCACGTAAGAGTCTTGCTCTGATTCTTACAGTGAATGCAAGGTTTCCAAGTTCAGGCACATCTCCGAAAGCATCCCAGAATACAAGTCCATGATAACTTGGATCAGGCTCTGAAAATTGAGGGAATTTTCCGTTTCCCCAGTTGAATTTACCGGAATCCACTATGTATCCTCCGATTGAAGTACCGTGTCCACCAACGTATTTTGTTGCTGAAGCAGCAATAACGTCTGCACCATGCTCCAATGGTCTTACAAGACCGACACCAACAGTGTTGTCCACTATAAGTGGGATGTCATGTGAGTGTGCAATTTCTGCGATTGCTTCAAAGTCAGGCACATCAAGTTTTGGATTTCCAATAGTTTCTACATAAATTGCCTTGGTTTTTTCATCTATTGCATCTTCAAATGCCTGCAAATCCTGAGAGTCTACAAATCTGACTTCTCTTGCAAGATCCCTGAAGGTGTAGTGGAATAACTGGTATGTTCCACCATAAAGGTTGTCTGCAGATACAATGTTGTCTCCAGGCTGTGTAATATTTATAATTGCATATGAAATTGCTGCAAGTCCACTAGCTGTTGAAATTCCAGAGTTACCGCCTTCAATAGCAGCAATCCTGGCTTCAAAGACATCGTTAGTAGGGTTTGTAAGTCTGGAATAAATTTGTCCAAACTCTTGAAGGGCGAATCTTCTTGCAGCCTCATCAGAGTCTTTAAATACATATGAAGTAGTCTGATAAATTGGAACAGCTTGAGCCCCGGTTGCCGGGTCCGGTTGTTGTCCTGCACGTACACCTAATGTTGCTAATCCATATTCTTTTTTTGTCATTATTAATCACCTTTATTATTTATTTTTAAGCACTATCACATGTGATTGAAACTAACTATATTTCAGGTGTGTTGTATTATCAATATAGGGTGCGTGTAAGTTTTAATAAATATATCATGTGTTATATAGTGCTATATAACAATAGTTATTTTTTATATATAAATGTTTTGGTATACCAAAAAATCAGATATAACAATGAATTAAAACAGTGTTATATAAAATAACATATGTTATTTTTAATATATAAAGATTGTTATATTTTACAGAAAAAAATATTGCAAAAAATAGAATTAAAAGAAAAAAAAGTAATTAAAAGGAGTTTAAACTCCTAATCATTTATTTCATAGCCTAAAGCCTGCAACTTATCCCTGATTTTATCAGAAAGGTCATATTGCTTGTTGGCTCTAAGTTCAGATCTTACATCAGAAATCAAGTCAAGAAGTTCATCTGAACCTGCACTGACTTTTTCGGTTTCAAAACTGACTCCAAAGATATGGGCCGCATCATCCAAAAATGACTTGATGGCAATTTTGTCCTCATCTGACAAATCGGACAATTCGTTTTTGGTATCGTTAATGAGTCCGAAAATTGCAGCAATAGCTTTCGGAGTGTTAAAATCATCATCCATACTTTTAAAGAATTCCTCCTTGTGAGGAGCCAATACGTCTGATTGATAAGTTTCATCACCCACTTCAACATCAAGAAGCTCATAGTACTTTCTAATCCTGTCCAAACTTCTATCGGACTGGTGAAGTGAATCTTTAGAAAAGTCAATAGGGCTTCTGTAATGTGTGGATAAAACAAAGAATCTGAATGTTTCAGCATCCCATTCCTCAAGAAGCTCACGAATTGTGATGAAATTGTTTAGGGATTTTGACATTTTCTCTCCGTTAACATTCAAAAATCCTGTATGCAACCAGAATTCAACCATAGGAGCTTTTCCTGAAACCGCTTCCATCTGTGTGATTTCAGCTTCATGGTGAGGGAATATCAAGTCAAGTCCTCCACCGTGGGCATCATACTGAGGTCCGAAGTAGAACTCTGTTATGGCAGTGTCTTCAATATGCCATCCAGGCCTTCCGTCTCCCCATGGAGATGGCCAGGTCGGTTCGTCAACGCCTTCACGTTTTTTCCATAATGCAAAGTCCTGTGGGTTTTTCTTTGTAGTCTGTGCAATATCCCTGTGTGATTCCAGCTCTTCAATATTTCTGTTAGAGAGTTTTCCGAATTCAGGGAACTTTTCTATTTCAAAGTAAACACCGTCTTCGGTTTCATAAGCAAAACCCTTATCGATTAATCTTTGAATTTGGTCCAGGATTTCAGGAACATGATCGGTTGCTCTTGCAAATAAGTTAACACCATTCACATTTAGTTTAAGCATGTCCTCTTTGTATCTTTTTTCAAACTTGCGAGCTAACTGACTTGCAGGAATTCCGCTTTCTTTTGAGCGGTTAATGATTTTATCGTCAATGTCAGTGATATTTTGAATGTAGAATACTGCATATCCTCTGAATTCCAAATATCTTTTAATTGTATCAAAAGAAATGTAAGTTCTTCCATGACCTATATGAGCATCGTCATATACTGTAGGTCCGCAAACAAACAGGTTAACTCTATCCTTATTAATTGTCTTAAAAGTTTGTTTACTACGAGTTAATGTAGAATAAACGTCCATAAAAATAACCTCGAAAAAAAGTAATTAAGAAAGGCAAGTGAGGGATTTGAACCCCCGTATTATGGTCTGCAGCCACACACCTAAGCCACTCGGTAAACTTGCCACCTAAAATATATAGGATATTAAAATATTGGTAATTAATAGTTTAAATAGTTTACTATTTTTTCCAATATTTCCCTATTCCACTTCAGATCCCAAACAAGATTGACAATCATCTCCAAGATCTGATTTATCAATATTCAACTGTTCTAAAACATCAAGAGTCTTGACATTCTTACAGATTGCACAGGTTCTTGGAATTAAATCAGCTTTAGTTGCTTCACCTTCAGATAACTGACGTGCAAATTCCTGTATCATTGCCTTAACATCATCATCAAGCTTAATTCCGCTTCCACGTTTATCAGTGATGTACTGAGAAACTGCAGGCTGAGTAATATCCATAAGTTCAGAAACATCTTTCTGTTTCATACCTAAATTTAATAATTCTTTTGCTAATTCTGATCTGATTGCAGGTATAACATACCAAACAACAATTTCACAAGGCGGTTTCATAAAAAATCCCTTCTATTTTTTAAACAAATCCTCTAACTCTTCTTGTTCGTCTCTAATATCTTCAGTCAAACAAAGTTCATTTTTCTCGTATAATATTTGAATACGAGCATCAGTTTTATCGAGGTGGCTTTGAAGAGTTTTAATAGCATCAGCCACAGGGTCAGGAAGCTTGTTATGGTCAAGGTCAACATCCTTGTTAGGTTTTCCTTTACGTTTTACGATACGTCCAGGAACGCCAACACATGTTGAGTTTGAAGGAACATCCTTTAAAACTACCGCGCCGGTACCTATTTTGGAATACTCTCCGATGGTGATATTTCCCATTACTTTAGCACCGGCTCCAATGATTGCTCCTCTTTTGACTGTAGGGTGTCTTTTTGTTTTTTCAGTACTTGTACCACCAAGGATTACTCCCTGATAAATCAGTACATCGTCTTCAACGATTGCTGTTTCTCCAACAACAACTCCCATTCCGTGGTCGATGAATACTCTTTCACCAAATGTTGCGCCAGGGTGAATTTCAATACCTGTGATAAATCTGGCCAGATTTGAATTCATACGGGCAAGAAGCTTAAGGGAATGATTCCATAACCAGTGGCTTACCCTATGAAACAGCAATGCATAAAATCCAGGATAGCACAGGAAAATCTCCAATGTGGAACGTGCCGCCGGATCCTTTTGCTTTATAGCTTTGATTTCACTTTTCAACCTGTCGAACATTATAATCCTCAAAAATGTTATACCTTAAATTATATAACATATAGTATAAATAGTTAATCTTATTCAAATAACCAGTCTACTGAAAGATATCTTTCACCGTTGTCCGGTAAGATGGCAATAATTCTTTTGCCTTTATTTTCTTCTTTTTTAGCCAATTCCAAAGCAGCCCAAGTTGCAGCTCCTGATGAAATACCGGAAAATATACCTTCCTTCTTAGCAAGGGCAAGTAAAGTGTTTCCCGCATCCTCATTTTCTACCGGAATAATCTCATCAATTACATCAGCGTCATAAATTGAAGGAACAAATCCTGCACCGATACCTTGGATTTTGTGAGGTCCTTTTTCACCTTTTCCTAATGTTTGTGAGTCTTTAGGTTCCACTGCAACGATTTTAACATCAGGAACTTCTTTTTTAAGCACTTTACCGATTCCAGTAATGGTTCCTCCGGTTCCTACACCGCCAATTACAATATCCACTTTGCCTTCAGTATCCCTTAGGATTTCCTGAGCTGTAGTTTCAGCATGGATTTTTACGTTGGCAGGGTTGTCAAACTGACCTAATATAATAGCATTATCATTTTCTTCTGCAAGCTGGTTAGCTTTTGCAATAGCTCCACCCATTCCGTCTGCTCCTGGAGTCAATACCAATTCCGCACCAAGAACACTTAGGAATTTTCTTCTTTCAACAGACATTGTTTCAGGCATGGTCAGGATTAGCCTGTAGCCTTTTGCAGCAGCAGCAAACGCAAGTCCGATACCGGTGTTTCCACTTGTAGGCTCGATAATTAATGTATCTTCATTAATTAGGCCTTTTTCTTCCGCATCTTCAATCATTGCAACAGCAACTCTGTCCTTAACACTACCTGTCGGGTTGAATGATTCGATTTTTACGTCAACTTCTGCATCCAAGTCTTTTGTCAAGTTGTTTAATCTTACAATCGGAGTATTACCAATTGCATCAACAATACTGTCAAGTACACCTCTTTTTAATTCTGGAACATTTACCATATTTTCGTTCTCCTATAGTATTTAATTGTTTTTCATGGTATATTAAAAGGGTTAAATTAAAAGTTATATAACATCTGTTATAATAACTATTGTTATATAACATTGTTTTAGTTTATAAATGTTTTGGTATGACTAAAAATTTAGTGCACATTTTCTGAAAAATAGTCGCAGATATCACAGCAAGGACATATTTCACACTGAGGGGACAATGGCTTGCAGATATTCTGGCCGAACTGAACCATCAAATCATTTAATTTAATCCACAAATCCTCTGGAGCAATCTTGCACAGTTCCACTTCAGTATCTTCAGGATTTTTGGTATCAACAAGACCTAAGCGATTGGAAATCCTGTGAACGTGAGTGTCAACTGGAATTGCCGGAAGCTCAAAGGCAAAAACCATGACGCAGTTTGCAGTTTTTCTGCCAACGCCCGGAAGCTTTACAAGCTCATCAACGGTATCCGGAACCTCACCGCCGTACTCATCAATGAGAATCTGTGAAACCTCCTGGATTCTAGCAGCTTTAACGTTATAAAAACCGGCAGGTCTTATAAGCTCCTTTACATCATCAATAGGTGCATCAACAACAGCATAAATGTCCGGATATTTCTCAAACAGGTTGTTGGTGGCCTGATCGGTATTCTCATCACGGGTTCTCTGCGAAAGAATGGTTCTCACAAGCACCTTGTAGGGATCATGGTCCAGAAAGACCCTAATTTGAAAAACACTTTCCAACTCTTCTATCAATTTTATAACGCGTTCCTGCTTATTCATTTTCTAACTCCAATTCAAATCCAAGTTCTTCCATTGCCTCAATGAAATTGGGAAAAGATACATCAAAGACTTCCCCATTTGTAATCTTAATGTCATGCTTAAGACCTATTAAGCTGAATGCCATGGCCAATCTGTGATCTGCATGGGAATCGACCACACCTGAGTTGACTCCTCCGGTAATGCTCATTCCATCCTGCCTTTCAGTTAATTTACAACCCAATTTTTCAAGTTCCCTGCATGTGGTATCGATTCTGTCGGTTTCCTTTACTCTTGCATGGGCAACACCGGTAATGTTGGTGGTTCCTTCAGCCATTGCGCCAAGAACAGCAACAGTTATCAGCAAATCAGGAGCATTTGACAAGTTAACGTCAATAGCTTTTAGATGGCCGTCCGATTCGATATCAACATAATCCTCCCTGCGCACAATGCTAGCTCCCATCTGCTCGAGAATGTCTAAAATAAACTTGTCGCCCTGTTTTGAATTTCTGAATAAATTCTTAATTCTGGCTTTTCCACCGTTTATGGCTATCAATGCCAAAAGATAAGATGCAGAAGAGTAATCACCTTCAACAGTATAATCGCATGCCTCATAATTCTGCTTTATTACCTTAAACTCATCAATTCTGCAATTTTGCTCATCCTTATCACAGTCATCATGCTTTAGATAATGGGCTTTTTGCGTATCCACGCCGAATTTCCTCATGATGTCAAGAGTCATATCAACATAAGGCCTTGACTTGAATTCAGGCAATACGTAAAGTGTTACTCCATGATCAGATAACGGTGAAGATATCAAAATTGATGAGATGAACTGTGAGCTTACATTTCCCATAATATTGGTTTCACCACCGCTGTAACCAGGTTTGATTAATATAGGTGCCTTTTCATTGTCATTTAATGAGCGGGCTTCAACTCCCAGCGGCATTAAGGCATCCATCAGCAATCCCATAGGACGGGTTTTAAGCGAATCGTCACCTGTAAGGATGACCTCATTGTCACTTAAGGCAGCTGCACTGGTCATGAGCCTTAATGTAGTTCCTGAATTGGCCAAATCAATCGGACCATCTGATGAATTGTGCAGTTTTCCTCCGGTTCCGACTACTTCCAGATACTCTCCAGTTTTTTTTATTTTAGCCCCTAAAGCCTCACATACTCTGATTGACGCTAAAGTGTCTTCGGAATACAGCATGTCATAAAGTCGGGATGTTCCCTCAGCAAGGGATGCTAAAATTACTGCTCTGTGAGAATAGCTTTTGGATGGAGGTGCCTTTACAATCCCTCCGATTTGTGAGATATTTTTTACCTTAAGAATCATTTTATCCTATCGAAAAATAATATATTGTCGATTTTCCCTCAAATTTTTCTATACTAAAAGTTTATTTCGGATTATTAATTAAATTTTTGGAAAACAGTTAAAAAACATCTGAAAATTTTGATGATTAGTAAACTTAAAGTATGATTTCATCTGATATTTTTAAAAAAAGATTTTTTATATAAAATAAGGGTTAATGAAAAGTTTTAAAAAAATAAAAATAGAAGCAATCAAAAGATTGCTTTTTAAATGTCTATTCAAGATATAATCTGATACCTTGGATGATTAAAGCTACACCAATAAGAACAGCTGCGAAAATTGGTTGAGCGATTGAGAATCCTCCAAGAGCAAATGAGATAATACCTAAGATTATCATTAATACTGAAGCGATTTTTGATATTTTTGAATCTGAAAAGATACCAATAATACCAGCAATAATCATTAGAATACCGATTACATAGAATTGTAATGCGAAAAGGACAGATAATGCTTGAATATTGAATGCAAATACCAATCCAACCAAAATGGTTAGGACTCCAATAACAATATTAAGAGCTGTAAATCCGCTTAGCACTAATGCTATACCGAAGAATATTAAACTTACTCCAATAAGAATGGATAATGCAGCAGTACTAAAAATAGGGAAAATTATAAAAATTAATCCTAAGATTATGGATAATATTCCGGATATTTTGTTTGCTTCCATATTTTCTCCTCCAATAGTTTATTATAATCACTTTTTAAAGTGAAAATTTAAAAAGCAGTAGAGTTAAATGTCTAATGAACTTCAAAAATTAAAAAAAAAGAAAAAATTATAGCTTAAAATATTAAGCTATATCAGAATATAATAACCCAATAGCCCTTTCAGCAAAGAATACAAGGTATGGAGTTACTATAAGTGAAAGAATTGATAATAATGGTACAACATTAGCGATTGCAGATAAAATCATTTGAACTATTACTGCAACGACAATAATCAATATGACTAAAATTATTACCTTACCGATACCAATTCTTTTTATATCTTTTGCCGCTTCAATGACATTTAATGCTTCAGTTAAGCTGCCTGTATTGGCAAGTCTTGCCTGAGCCATTGTCTGGAAGAATGAAAAGATTACAAATACGATTACAGCAACAGTAGCTGTGATAGCTAAAGATACAGCCAAGTTAGCCAATGCCTGAGCTATTGCATCAGACATGAAAGCAGTGGAAGTTCCCATATAAACCTGTGTGGCCTGTAAAACAATTGCCTGAGCAACTACCATCACATTGCCGTAGATGTTTGTAAGATATCCTGCAATTACAACAATGAAAGCAGGAATAATAAAGTAAACGATTGAGACAATACAATTATTGAAACCGGTGATGAAATTATCCCACCATGAAAACTCAGGAACTTCACT
>OMSA01000190.1 GCA_900313645.1 uncultured Methanobrevibacter sp. | reverse complement strand
AGCATATTCTTTAAGTTTTTTAGCCATAGCGATTTCAGGAGCTCCTCCACCAGCTACAACTTGACCGTCTTCTACAGTAGCAGCCACTACACCGATTGCATCATCAACAGCTCTGTCGATTTCGTCAACGATGTGTTTGGTACTTCCTCTGACGAGTAAGGTTACTGCTTTAGGTTCTTGACATTCTTCTACAAAGATCATGTCATCACCAGAGATTTTCTTCTCGATTACGGAACCTGCGTGACCTAAGTCAGCTTCGGTTAAGTCATCTAAGTTAGATACAACGGTTGCACCGGTTGCTTTAGCTAATTTGTCAATGTCAGATTTTTTAACTCTTCTTACAGCCATGATTCCAGCTTTAGCTAAGTAGTGTTGTGCTAAGTCGTCGATACCTTTTTGTGCGAATAATACGTTTGCACCGACATCAGCGATTTTGTTAACCATATCTCTGACCATTTGTTCTTCTTGTTCAATGAATGCTTGCATTTGAGCAGGGTCAGTGATTCTGATTTCAGCATCTACTTCAGTTTCTTTAACTTCTAAAGGAGAGTTGATTAAGACAACTTTTGCGTCTTTTAATTCGGATGGCATACCTGGGTGTACTTTTTCTTTGTCTACGATTACACCTTGGATTAAGGTAGATTCTTCTACTACTGCACCATCTTTTTTCTCGATTTTAATGTGATCAGTGTCAAAGTGTCAACTTCACCATCGTCAGCTACTTGTTGTACAGCATCTACGATTAAGTTTGCTAAAGGTTCACGAGCTTTTTCAGTTCCTTTACCAGTCATAGCAGTCATAGCTACTTTTACTAAGATTTCACGGGAAATGTCTTCAATAGCGATTTCATCTAAGATTTCTTGTGCTTTTTCTGCTGCTTGTCTGTAACCCATAGCAATGATGGTTGGGTGAATGTCCATATCTAATAAAGTTTCAGATTTTTTGAGGAGTTCTCCAGCAATGATTACTGCAGTAGTAGTTCCATCTCCAACTTCGTCTTCTTGGGTTTTTGCAACTTCTACGAGCATTTTTGCTGCAGGGTGTTCAATATCCATTTCTTTTAAGATAGTAACTCCGTCATTGGTTACTACAATATCTCCGAGTCCGTCCACTAACATTTTGTCCATTCCTTTTGGACCTAAAGTGGTTCTTACAGTTTCTGCTAATACTTTACCTGCTAAGATGTTGGTTCTTTGAGCATCTCTACCTAACAATCTGTTAGTTCCTTCAGGTAAAATGAAAATAGGTTGACCTTGTGCCATTCTATACACCTCAATTTTTTTAATAAATAATTTTTTTGATAGATTAAATAAATATAAGTTAATTTAAATCATTGATAGAATAAGTTAATTTAAATCATTGATAGATTCAACTAATTTAATAATATTTATTCTATAATAACAATGGGTTTAAAGTAATATATAAAGTTTTTGTTTTTATGATGAATTTTTATAAAATTATTATTTTAAATAAAAATATGATAAAAATAATAAACTTTGAATAAAATTATAATAATATATCAAAAATATGAACAAAATAATATAAATTTAATTTAGTTACAAAAATATATTAAAATTGAAAGTTCCTTTGCAGTTAACACTAGTTCCTTGGTGGGAGTGCATGTTTTCCAAAATGTTATTATAATAAGATTTACAAAATTTTAACTAATTATAATTGACTTGGAGGTGATTTTATAACAGATGAAGGAATAGAAAATCACAGCCCATCTAAGGATTATGTTGATGAAGATGTTGATGAAAAATATAAAGAATTGCAAAGACTAAAAGACGAGATTGAACGGCAAATAATCGAAATGGATGAAAATAAGGCTGTGAAAGTTCATAAAAAACTTGAAAATGCAAAGGGAAAAAATAAATTAAGTGAAAATATCAATGAAGAGAACATCGATGAAGAGATAAGGAAACTTGAAAAAACCAATAAAAAAATCAGCACTTATCAAAGATTCATGGATGCCTTTGAAAAAAACATTGACATTGATCCTGGAAGGCTGATGGGGCTTACTGATGGGATATTCAGTATAGTAATGACCCTTTTGATCTTTGGAATGGTCTTGCCGGATAAGGAAATACTCAATTACACTGGATTCATAAATTTTTTAGGCTCCATCGGACCAATAGCTGGACTAATCATTGTGAGCTTCATTGTACTGGGTTCATTCTGGATTTACCAT
>OMSA01000015.1 GCA_900313645.1 uncultured Methanobrevibacter sp. | reverse complement strand
TTCGTATAAAACGTATGATATAGTTCGCAACATTATCAATTTTCAGTAAATCTCAACATATTATTTTTAAATAATTATGTGGTTTAAAGAGTAAATAATGTTATGCTGTAACCAGTTCAGATTCAATAGCAGGAATACCATTTAAATTAGTTGTGATTCTATTCATTCCAAAAGTTTGTGTTTTATTATGGACCGGAACTGCTAATTTGACTTTTAAATTTATAGCTTCTACAGTGATGATTGACTGAATAGTAATTTTAGTTAAATTATTAAAATGACTTTTATCCAGATTGAATATTTTAGATGCATTTAGAAATTCAAATGCAACAGGTTTGCCCTCTTTATCAATATCCAGAATCACATCATTGTCTAATTCAAGTGAAACTTCATATTCATAATCATCAACACAATATATGAATAATGAGTCCCCTTGACGGTCATAATCATATACTACTTTGTTGTTCATTTTCTCACCCTTAGATTTCTATAAGTTTCCATAACAGTTACAAATTTCACTTCTCTATTATCATTTATACCTATCACTAATGATATATCTTTTGTAGGCCTCTGATTGTGTTCAAAATATAATCTAAATTTATTGTAATCTTGCTTGATAATCCCCATTAATGGATTGTGTAAGAATGTTTCAAAGATTAAGCCAAAATCTCCAATCCGTTGAATATTCCTAACATAAAAATGTTTAGTATCAGGCATGAACGATTCATCACATGAATTAATTATTTCAATTGCCTCTTCAATAGAATAATCTCTCATTTTTAAAACCTTTATTTTATATTTTAAAAAATTTAATTTAATATTATTTTAAATAACAAATTTTATAAGGTTTTTGTTTTAAATAAATACAATATTATAAAGTTAAAGCAATTTTACAAAAGTAGAGCAATTTTTATAAAGAAATTTCTTAAAGACAAAATCTATAAAAATACGAACAATTCGTATAAAAAAAATTATATATAATAATTAAATCCAAATTATAATACATTCATAGCTTAAAAATTATGAATTAAACCAAATTGGAGATTTAAAAAAAATGAAAGCTAATGCTCAAAAAATAGCTGATGGAGTATACTGGATTGGTGTGCTCGATTGGGACATAAGAACCTACCACGGTTATACACTAGATGGAACAACCTACAATGCATACATTGTATTCGGTGAAGATGAAGTAGCAGTTATCGATAACGCATACCCTGGAAAAACCAAGGAAATAATGGCTCGTATCGACGATGCTTTCGCTCAAGAAGGAAGAGATGTGAAAGTTGACTACATCATCCAGAACCACGTTGAAAAAGACCATTCCGGTGTATTGCTTGACTTGCACAAAAGATTCCCTGAAGCACCTATCTACTGTAGTGAAATTGCAGTAAAAGGTCTTTTAAAACACTACCCTGGTTTAGAAGGTGCTGAATTCATTACTGTAGGAACAGGAGACTCATTAGATGTTGGTGGAAGAACCTTAGCATTCCTCGATGCATTCCTATTGCACTGGCCTGACAGCATGTTTACCTTGCTTGCTGATGAGACCGGTATTTTATTCCCTAACGATGCATTCGGTCAACATTTATGTTTCAGCAAAAGATTTTCAGATGAAATCCCTGAAAATGTCTTAATGGATGCAGCTCAAAAGTTCTACGCAAATTTAATTACCCCACTTTCAAAATTGGTGCTTAAAAAATTAAATGAGGTAGTTGAATTAGGTTTACTTGACTCAATCAAAATGATTGCACCATCCCACGGTCAAATCTGGACTGACCCTATGCAAATCATCGGAGCTTACCAAAACTGGGCAACAGGTGTATGTGAAGACAAAATCACAATCATCTATGATACCATGCATTACTCAACCCAACAAATGGCTCATGAAATTGCAGAAGGTGCAATGTCTGAAGGTTATGATGTTGAAATCTTCTTCCTACACGAGGATGAAAGATCTGAAATCGTAAAAAGTATCCTAACCAGTAAAGGAATTGCCGTCGGTGATCCTACAATCAACGATGTGCCGTACCCAAGTATCGGAGACATCATGTACTACTTGAAAGGATTGTTATTCAACAGAACTGGTATTGAAAGAAAAGCAGTTACCTTCGGTTCAATGGGTGGAAAAGGAGGATCTCCTGCCAAACTCGCTGAAGAATTAGGAAACTGCGGATTTGATATTGTAGATACTCAGGAAATCTACTATGTACCTACTGCTGAAGAAGATGATGCAAGCTATGAATTAGGTAAAAAATTAGCTCAAGCATGTAAAGAATTATAATGGTGATAATATGGTAAAATACGAACACAAAATTGGAATTACAAAAGACACTCCTGTAGAAAACTACGTTGCAGGAAACTTTGAAGGAGAAACAAACGAAGTTGGAATTTACTTAGCAATGTCTAGACAAGCTTCCCGTGAAGGCTATGGGGAATTAGCTGAAGTATTCAAAAGATTAGCATGGGAAGAAGCTGAACACGCTGCAAGATTCTGTGAAATGAACGGAATCATCAAAGACGACCTCAAAGCTAACATCGAATGGATGATGGGCGGAGAAAAAATGGCTAACGCTGAAAAAAGAGAAGCAGCTGACAAAGCTGAAGAAGCTGGTATTGAAACCGCTGCTGATTTCTTCAGAGAAAGTTCCAAAGACGAAGGTCGTCACTACAAAATCTTAGAAGGAATTTTAGAAAGATACTTCTAAACAGAAAGAATTCAAATATTCTTTCATCTTTTTTTCTTTTTTTACTTAAATAAAACTAGCAACCAGACTGAATACAATTACCATTGCCAGAACAACGGATAACGCATTGACAATCGGAATATACTTTTCTTCAGACATCTTATAACTAAGCAGTATCTGAAGCATGTATCCGCCGTCCAAAGGCTTGATTGGAAGCAGATTAAAAAGACCGATTCCCAGATTCAGCATGAATATCCACTGGAATAAATCCAACAGCTCAAATAAAACCCAAGGCAATGGGCCTAAACTGTCATCAACCAATTTGAAATGTTTATTTGCCTGTATTCCGAAAAATCCAACTGATTCATTGTTCGGATTTTTGCCTAAAGCTACCGAATATGTGCCCTGATCTGTTTGAACCGAAATATTGTCTCCAGGTTTAAATGAACCTACCGTATCAACGTATGATTGTGAATCGTTGATTTTCACTCCGTCAATTGCCTGCAGGACCATTCCCTCTTTAAGAATGCCGTCTGAAGGCGAATCGCTTACAATCCTGTCAATTTCTATTCCGTCCTCTGCAAAGTAGTTTGGAATTCCGGCTGATATCAGTGAAAACAAAAGAAGCGCAATTATTGCCAGAGAAATGTTTGCAATTGAACCTGCCGCATAAACTCTCAGTCTTGAAGTTTTTTTGGCGCTTTTCAGTTTTTCCTCATCCGGTTCCACAAAAGCTCCGGGAATCACTGCAAACAATAAAAGACCGATTGATTTAATAGGGATTTTTTCTCCGATGGATTGAATACCGTGTGAAAATTCATGTACAATCAAAACTGTGGCAAGCGCTATTATTCCATAAACAAACGGGACATAAATGGATGAGCCCGGCATTTCCACACCTGGAATTACAATGGAAACTGCTGGTGTGTCAAATACTGACGGCAGTGTTGAAAGCAATGTTCCTGTTATAAAAATCATGGCTCCATATGCGACGATGATGCCTACATTCATAAACCATCGCCAGAACCTTGGGGACAAATTTGAAATTTTTGTCAAAAATCCCCTAAGGCGTTGGGTTTTCCACATTATGATAGGAAAGTCGATTTCAAATCCGTGATTTGATAACTTTTCATGAAATATTGCAGCCAATATCCAGATGACTCCAAAGGCTATCAAATAATAATAAATCCCATTCATTAAAATGCACCTTTAACTACCAAAGTAGTGAATCAAATAAGACAACATTAACTAAATCGTTCTTCTGATATCCTTCATCATTTTCGTCAATTATGATATAGCTGTTCGCCTCAACCATTGACCTAATAATGCCAGAACCTCTATTCAAAACGTGTTTTGCATATTCATTATCACAAACAGCGCGTATAAAATCTGTTCTACCTAATTGGGAAGGTATTTTGAGTTCAGATGTCCTTTTAACAACATTAAAATTAAATGATCTTCCTTGCATTTCAAATAAGTATTTTCGGGCAAAAACATCAAACTGTGACATTGCCGCAACCGGCTGGCCTGAAAATGTGAACACGATTTTGCCGTTCACAACTCCTGCGCCTGCAGGTTTGCCCGGCCTCATAGCTACACCGTGGAATAGGATTTCACCAATCTCATCAATTACATCCAAAACCACATCACCCTTACTGATGGCTGTTCCACCGGTGGTCATGATAACGTCATGGGTTTTGCTGGCCTCCAAAATAGCATCCTTTACCTCATCATAGGTATCGCCAGCATGTCCTATTTCACAAACGGCACCTGAATCCTCAACAAGGGCTTTGATGGTAAACTGGTTGGTGTTGATAATTTTAGCCTTGTCGATTTCTTCCTTGGTCGGTTCAACAAGCTCGTTACCAGTTATAATGACTTTAACTGTAGGTTTTTTAAATACCCTGACCTCATCGTAACCTGCAGAGGCAATCAAACCTAACTCAGGATATCTGATGAAAGTGTTTTTATCCAATATCTTCTGGCCCTTTTCGATGTCTTCGGATTTTGGGGATACGTTTTCTCCAGGAGTGACCTGAGAATAAATAGTTAAGTCGTCCCCCTCGGTAGTGGTGTATTCCTTCATGATAACGGCATTTGCGCCTTCAGGAATCGGAGCTCCTGTAGCTATTACAATAGCTTCGCCTTCACCGACAGTTTTATCTGAAAAATCACCGGCTCCGATAGCATCGATTATTTTAAATTCTTTAGGTGCAGACTGTGATGCGCCAAAGGTATTTTCGGCTATAACTGCAAAACCGTCCATTGCTGATTTGTCAAATGGCGGGGAATCGTGAAATGCAATTATATCTTCAGCCAAAACCCTTTTGTGAGCCTCATGAATGGAAACCAGTTCCACATCAGTTACGGTTTGATGTTTATTTAATAGATTAGAAGCATTCTTGACTGAATCCAATTTTGATAAGAACATGTACCAAACTCCTAAAGTCAATCTACATCATGTATTTTTCAATAACGCCATGATATGCATTGTCCAATTCTTCAAAGCTGAATTCATGTCCGTTAACATTTAATGAAGTGCCTTTAACCTCACCGATGACCTCTACCGGAACATCGATTTTTGAAAGAATGTCATCGACAGCATCTGCTTTGACAGTAACAATATATCTTGCGTGACTTTCTGAGTAGAGCAGCTGTATTTTATCAAGCTCGTCATCAACCAGATTAACTTCACATCCAAGACCTGATTTTATAACCATCTCACAGAGTGCAACAGCTATACCTCCAGCTGAAACATCGTGAACTGCGGTAATGTTTTTATCTGCATCCTCATCGATTAATTTTAAGATTGTCTGACCATTGGCGAGCTCTTCATCAATTCTTATTCTAGGAGCAGTTCCCTTTTCAAGGTTGTGAATTGTTCTGTGATATTCTGAACCTGTAAGTTCATCATAGGTTTTACCGATTAAAAGGATTTTGTCGCCTTCGTTTTTAAAATCCAAAGTCCTGATGTTTTCAATGTTTTCCACACCGATTACACCAACGGCAGGAGTAGGATTGATTTTGATTCCTTCAGTTTCATTATAGAAACTTACATTTCCGCTGATAACAGGTGCATTGAATTTTTCAGCAACAAGGCTCATTCCCTCAATAGCTGTTTTGAATTGCCATAGGATTTTTGGGGTTTCAGGGTTTCCGAAGTTTAGACAGTCAACCACCGCATACGGGGTTGCTCCCATTGAAATTACGTTTCTTATGGCTTCTGCAACACATCCTGCAGCTCCATCAAATGGAGACAGCTTAGTGTGAATTGTATTTGAATCTGTAGTAAGCGCAATAGCTGTTTCATCGTCAATTCTAAGCACAGCCGCATCGTCACCAGGCTTTACAACAGTCCTTACTTGAACTTCATGGTCATACTGTTTGTAAACCCACTGTTTTGAAGCGATATTAGGGCTTGATAATAATTTAGGCAAGGATTCGTGCAATCCAGGATCTTTAACTGTGATTTTTTCTGTATCTTCAGGGATTTCCTCTAACGGCCTGTCAATTGAAGGCGGATCTGCAAGTAAAATTGTTGGCAGATTTGCAATTTCTTCCCCTTCATCTGAAATAATCATATTGTTTCCTTCAATTACCTCACCGATAACGGATGATACAATCTCATGCTTGTCGCAGATTTCCTGTGCAAGCTTTACGTCATCCGGATTAATAACGAATACCATTCTTTCCTGGGATTCTGAAAGCATTATTTCATACGGAGTCATACCTGTTTCCCTTAAAGGTATGGCGCGTAAATCAACCAGCGCACCGTTTTGGGATGAGTCCACCAGTTCTGATATGCAGCAGGTAAGACCTCCTCCACCTAAGTCCTTTACACCGCTTACGTTGATTTTTTCCAAAATTTCCAGTGAAGCTTCAAGAACTCTTTTTTTGGTGAACGGATCTGCCACCTGTACAGCAGGCCTGTCTTCAGTTTCAGAGTCTGATGTTAATTCTTCTGATGCAAATGTTACGCCGTGAATACCGTCACGACCGGTTGTTCCTCCCATCAGAAGGAACACATCGCCTATATTAGGTGCCTGAGCTCTGACAATCTTGTCCTTTTCAACAAGACCTACACACATTACATTGACAAGCGGATTTGTTCTGAATGATTCGTCAAATTCTATTTCGCCTGCAACGGTAGGAACACCGACACGGTTTCCGTAATCTGAAATTCCTTTGACAACATGTTCGAACAGGTATTTTGATTTTTCATCTTCTATCGGACCGAATCTTAGTGAATCAAGAAGTGCTATCGGCATTGCTCCCATTGATATGATATCCCTTAGGATTCCGCCAATTCCAGTTCCTGCACCACCATAAGGTTCAATAGCTGATGGGTGATTGTGAGATTCCATTCCAACAGCTAGTGCATATTTATCAGTTACACTTACAAGTCCTGCATCGTCGCCGGGACCTAAAATAATGTTTTCTCCTTCAGTAGGAAAAGCCCTTAAAAATGGTCTGCTGCTTTTGTAGGAACAATGTTCTGAAAACATTACATCAAGCATTCCTTCTTCAAGTTCATTCATCTTCCTGCCGAGGATTTCTTCAATGTATTTTATTTCGCTATCAGCTAAAGTCATCTTTACACCCTTAATTTTTTATTGAAATAATCACTTTTTCTCCTTCAATATCCCATTCTTTGGTATAATCTTTAGAATCTTTACTGCATTCCTCACTGTCAGTTATAATAAGGCTTGTGGCTCTGACTTCATGAGATATGAATTCGGATTGCGGTACAATTAAATCCTTGAACTGTGCTGAAGTTTCAACGTCAACGTTAATGTTTGCCTCAACGTCCAAGTCCATGTCCTTTCTCATGTCCTGAATTCTTCTGATAAGCTCACGTGCCATAGCTTCCTGTCTGATTTCAAGAGTAATGCTTGTATTTACGAATACGTTTCCGCCATTAAACTCTGATGAAACAAAGTCGTCCGGAAGTTCTGAGTCAAACAGCACTTCTTCAGAATTAAGTTCTATTCCTTCAATGGTTACTGTACCGTTTGCTTCCAGTTCAGCTTTGATTTGATTGCCGTCACTCATTTTCAGGCCTTTGACGACTTTACCCATGTCCCCTTTAAGTTTCGGACCTAAAATCTTGAGGTTAGGCTTTGCTATAAATGAAAGTTTTTCAAATTCGCTTGCGCATAAAACTTCCTTGGTATTAGACTGATCTTTGATAATGTCATCCAACTCTTCAATAGCTTTTAGGACATCTTCGTCCTGTGACACTACAGTGATGTCTGAAACCGGCCATCTGAGTTTGTACTGTGCCATATCACGAGCTTTGATGGATGCCTCAATAACTTCACGGGCAACATCCATTTTGGCTTCAAGCTCCTTGTCTATTGCATCTTCGTCATATTCCCAGTCAAGCATGTGAATGCTTTCAGGAGCTTCAGGGTTTACTCCTTTAACAAGGTTTTCATAGATTTCCTCAGATATGTGAGGAGCTATTGTACATAATACTGTGATTAGTTTGACAATTGCTGTGTATAGGCTGTAATATGCGCCGAGCTTATCAGGGTCGTCACTTTCAACCCATGTCCTTCCACGGATAAGCCTTACATACCAGCGGCTTAAATCTTCAAGGATGAAGTTATTGATTTTTCTTGTTGCCTTGTGGAAGAAGAGATTGTCCAAATCTTCACCGACTTCCTTGATTAGGCTGTTGGCTTTGGATATAATCCATCTGTCTTCTGATCTTAAAATCATGTCATCCTGTGTAAGTTCGATTGGATTGAAGTTGTCCAGAGCCATGTAAGTAGTTGAGAATACGTATACGTTCCATAAAATGTTGAACATTCTGTTGATGTTTAAAAGCTCATCCCATACGAATTTAAGGTCATCCCATGGTTTTGATGCCCATAACAAGTAGAATCTTAATACATCGGCACCATACTTTTCAATCACTTCTTCAGGAGATACAACATTACCTAATGATTTAGACATTTTGTTTCCGTTTTCGTCTAAAACAAATCCGTGCATTAAAACCTTTTGATATGGACTTTTGCCCATTGAGATTACGCCTGTTCCGAGCTGTGAGTAGAACCATCCTCTTGTCTGGTCGTGACCTTCTGTGATAAAGTCATACGGGAACCAGTCTTCGAATTTTTCCTTTTCTTCAGGATAGTATAGGGAAGCCCATCCAGCTACACCGGAGTCAATCCATACGTCCAATACGTCAGGAATCCTTTTAATGGATTTTCCACATTTGTCACATTTAACTTCAACCTCATCCACATACGGCCTGTGGATAAGTTCTGCGTCGCTGACATTGATTTCAGTTAATGCTTCCTCTTTGAGTTCATTCAAAGAACCGATAACCTTCAATTCGCCACAGTCAGGACATTCCCAGATAGGTATTGGAATACCCCAGTATCTTTGTCTTGAAATTGTCCAGTCACGGGCGTTGTCCACCCAGTCATGGAATCTGCCTTCACCGGCCCATTTAGGCACCCATTCGACTTTGGCAATCTCATCAAGCATTTTCTGTTTAATGTCTGTTACTTTTAAAAACCACTGTTTGGTTGCACGATAGATGATTGGAGTTTTACATCTCCAGCAGACACCGTATCTGTGTTCAATGGTTTCGACTCTGTACATTAAGTCTTTAGCCTGTAAATCCTCAATGATTTGCTGATTTTCATCTTTGGTGAATTTGCCGTCATACTTTCCTGCATCCTCAGTGAAGCATCCGTCTTCACCCACAGGACAGAATATCGGTAAGCCGAACTCCTGACCAACTTCAAAGTCGTCCGGACCGTGACCTGGTGCTGTGTGTACCAGACCTGTACCTTCTCCAAGCTCTACATGATCACCAGGCAAGATGGTGTGAACTTTTTCAATTTCTGCGTCGAATTCCATTTGTTTTGGAATTTCATCTGCTAAAATATAATCATAAGCCAAACCTATTAATTCCTCACCTTTTACGGTTTTAATTACTTCATACATTACTTCTTTTTCTTCGATGATTTGGTCTTCTTCATCTTCGCTTTCGGCTGGAATTTTGGTTCTGTGAATCTTGATTTGTTTTCCGAGCACTGTTTCCATCAGGTTTTCAGCTAAAATGTAAGTCTGGCCGTCTTTTAAAACATAAACATAATCGAATTCCGGATTTGCACAGATTGCAAGGTTTGCAGGCAATGTCCATGGGGTTGTTGTCCATACAAGGAAGTAAGTGTTTTCCTCGCCGCTTACAGGGAACTTTATATAAATTGAAGGGTCGACCTTTTCTTCATATTCGATTTCAGCTGCTGCAAGTGCTGTTCCACAGTGAGGACACCAGCTGATTACCCTTTGGTCATTTACAAGTAAGTTTTGCTCATTTGCCCTTTTGAGTGTCCACCAGGAGGACTCCATGTATTTAGGGTCAAGTGTCATGTACGGATCATCCCAGTTCATCCAGACACCCAGCTGGTCGAACTGCTCTTCCATAGCCACCTTGTTTTCCATTGCAAATTCTCTGCATTTGTCTACGAAAGCCGCAATTCCGATGGTATCTTCAATTTCCTGTTTGGATTGGATATCCATAAGGTGTTCAACCTTATTTTCAATCGGAAGTCCGTGCATGTCCCATCCGGCCTGACGCCTGAGTGAAAATCCGTTCATGGATTTGTATCTGAGGTATGAATCTTTAATTACCTTGTTCCATGCGGTTCCTAAATGTATCTTTCCACTACAATATGGAGGGCCGTCCAAAAATGAGTATCTAGGGCCTTGCTCTCTAAGTTCATTAACTTTTTTGAAAGTATCTTCATCTTTCCAGAATTTTTGAACTTTCTTTTCTATTTTATCGTGATTGTATGATTTATCTGCCTCTTGTATTGGCATTGTAACTCCTCAAAAATTAATAATCTATAATATGTTATCTTTTGTTTTAGATAATAAATAAAGGTTATTGCAATTTCGGAATTATATGAAAAATAGAAAAGATTTTAAGTAAAATAAAAATAAAAAAAGTGTTCCTCAAAAGAGGAAAGTATTATTTAATGTAGCTTTTTAAAACTTCAGCCTTGTCGGTTTTTTCCCATGGACGACCTTCAACACCGAAGTGACCGTATTTTGCAGTAGGTTTATATGAAGTGTCTCTTAAACCTAATGTTTCGATAATTCCGTCAGGAGTTAATCTGAAGTTTTCACGAACTACTTTTTCAAAATCAATGCCTTCCACACCGGTCCCGTAGGTATCAACCATTACTGAAGTAGGTTCAGCAACACCGATTGCATAGGAAAGTTGGATTTCACATTTCTCAGCAAGTCCGCTTGCAACGATATTCTTTGCAATGTATCTTGCCATGTAGCATGCGCTTCTGTCCACTTTGGTGCAGTCCTTACCTGAGAATGCTCCTCCACCGTGGCGGGCATAACCTCCGTAAGTGTCAACGATGATTTTACGGCCTGTTAAACCTGCGTCTCCATGAGGACCACCGATTTCAAATTTACCGGTTGGGTTAATGTGCTCTTTAGTATTTTCAGTCATTAGCTCATCTGGAATAACTGCCTTAAAGAGTTTTTCACGAATGTCAGCTTTTAGCTGTTCCTGATTGTCGGATACAGTCTCATCATGCTGGGTTGACAGTACCACTGCGTCAAGTGAAACCACATTGCCGTCTTCATCATAATTTACGGATACTTGTGCTTTACCGTCAGGTCTTAAATATGGAATTTCACCGCTTTCTCTTAGTTCAGTCAATTTATTAGTTAATTTACGTGCAAGATCAATCGGATAAGGCATTAAGGATTCGGTTTCATTGGTTGCAAATCCGAACATCATACCTTGGTCACCTGCTCCGGTTTCTTCATCTCCACGGTCCACTCCTTGATTGATGTCTGCAGACTGTTCATGAAGCCTGTTTTCAACTTTACAGCTGTGACCGTCAAATTTTAAAGCAGGATTATCGTAACCTATTTCAATGATTGTATCCCTGATGATTTTTTCAATTTCTTCATCAGGTATATGTGCTGATGAGGTAATCTCACCGAATACCATACAGAAATCAGTGGTTACACATGTTTCACATGCAACGTGTGAATTTTTATCCTTTGCCATATATGCATCTAAAATAGCATCAGATATGATATCAGCAACTTTATCAGGGTGTCCTTGGGTTACTGATTCTGATGTAAATGTCCTTGATACTTTATTCATTTTATCACCAATACATGTTAAATTCTCGTTAATTTATAATTGAATCAACATTATAAAATAGTCATTATAAGTTTTATCTTAAATATTATATATAAATTTGTTAAAAATCACCGAATTTCACATGCCCTAACAAAAAAGTTGATATAAAATAATGCCAAATCTAATATCATGAGCTTTCACAGAAAATACAATACAATCTTTAAATCAGTTGACAATATTATAAAACTTTATAAGATATATAAAAAGAACAACAAGTCCAAAAAAGAGGATAAAAAATGAACATTCTCTATTTGATTGATTTCAACTGTCCTTATTCATATATTGGACTTAAAAGACTTGAAAATGCCGTTGAAAGTCTAGGCATTGATGTTGAATGGGAACTGAAATCATTTGAACTTGAACCTTTGGCCGGAAAAAGGGCAAGCATAGGCATGGCTCAAAGATACAGCGACAAATACGGGATAACACTTGAAGAGGCTGAAGTGAAACTTGTTGAGATTGAAAATATAGCCTCTGCTGACGGTTTAAAGATTAATCTAAAAGACAAAATACTTAGAAGCTCCAAAGATGCCCACAGAATAGCTAAATATGTGCAAAGCAAATACCCTGAAACCGCCCTTAAGCTGGTTGAGGAAATATTTAAGGCTTATTTTGTTGATGAGGAAAACATTGCAGACATTAAAGTGCTGGGTCCGATAGCTGTTTCATGCGGAATTGAGGAAAGTGAAGTTACCAAAATCCTTGAAAACAACTATTACAATATTGAAATAGAGCTTGACAAGGATGAGGCCATAACACATGGAATTACAGCAACACCTTGTTTCATATTAAATCAAAAAGAGGAAAAGCTCATCATTCCTGGAGTATTTTCAACTGAAGAGTTCAAAACAGCTCTTAAGGATTTTGCTGAAGGCAATATTAAATCCAAATCATATGGAATTGGCAGTTTAAGTCAATATTGATTTTAAACTGTTTTAAATATATATACCCTTAAATCCAATATCTTTTTATGGAAATCATACTTGCAGATACTTTTTTTAAGCGATTAAAAGGTTTAATGGGTAAAAAGGATTTTGAAGACGGAATGCTGTTTACAAATCTGACCGGCTCATCCATCCATACACTTTTTATGAGAATTGAAATTGACGTTTATTTTATAGATGAAAATAAGACTGTTTTTGAAAAGGTCTCTTTAAAGCCCTGGCGATTCTATAAGCCAAAAAAACATGCCAGATATATCCTGGAGACAAAAAAAGGAAAAATAAAATTAGAAATAGGAGATCATTTAGATTTTATCTAAAATCTCTCTCGGATTTTCAAAAATTTTGATATCGTCAATACTCTCAAGCTTGCGTGTATTTTCAATATCGATATCTCTCATGTAGATTGTTATGATTTTGCCTTCTGAAATTGCGCCGTTAGGACAGGAATTTCTGCACAATCCGCAGCCGATACATTTTGTCAAGTCTATTTCGGAATGCGGAATAATAGCTCCCTGCTCACATACCAGTGCCGCAACACAATCATCACAGCCCTCACATTTTGATAGCTCCATTTTAGATGGAAGCACTGTGTCAATAGGGCCTGGATGAATATCTACCGGAACCATATAAACCGGAACAGCACCTTTACCCGCCTGTGCTACAGCATTTGTAACCAGGGTATCGGCTATTCCATAAACGATTTTTGAAACTGTATTTGCTGTAGCCGGTGAAACAATGAGTAAGTCGTACTTTCCAAGTGAAAGGCGACCAGTAATTGGATATGAGAATTTTTGGTTTGAATCAGTGGCCAGCTCACGATATTTACCTCCGGTTATTGCGACAACGCTTTCATAAAGTCCGTACATTTTAAGGACTTCTTCTGCCGCTCCAGATAGAAATACTGTAACTTCATGCTCTTTTGCTAACTCCAGAGCAACTTGCACTGATTCACGAAGTAAATGACCAGCTCCAGTAAATGCAAAGGCTATTCTCATTTTAATCTAATCTGTGATATTGGTAAGCTTCTCTGTCGGAAAATGCGTAATCCAAAACAGTGTACTGGTTCATGAATTCAGCCACTTCATCGGCGATGTCTTCCTTATCAACCGCTACACGTTTGATGAATTCTGCAACTTCATCCATTTCTTTTTCTTTAAGACCTCTTCTGGTGATTTCCTGGGTACCTATTCTGATACCGGAAGGATCATCGGAGTTGTCTCTGTTATCTCCAGGGATTGCTGTTAAATCCACTGCGATTTGGTGAGATTGGGTGAAACCTAAATCTTCACATAACACGTCAAATCCTCTTTCATACATTGCCTGACCTAATGCTTGAGCGTTTTTAATGGTCTGTTTTGCATAAGCTTCACCAAATTCCAACATTTCAGCGGTTGCAATACCTAAACCTAACAGATGGTGCAAGTGGTGGTTACTTACAACACCAGGGAAAACCGCATTGTCAATTAATTCCTCATTTTCCTTGTGGGAAAGGATGATTCCTCCTTGAGGACCTGGGAATGTTTTGTGGGTACTTCCCATCATGACATCTGCCCCTTCCTTGAGAGGTTGTTGGAATTGGCCTCCTGCAATAAGACCTAATACGTGCGCACCGTCATACATGATGGTTGCTCCAACTTCATCAGCTGCTTCACGTGCTTCTTTGATTGGATGAGGGAATAAGAATAAGCTTCCTCCGAATAAAACTATTTTTGGTTTTTCTTCGAGAATCTTTTTGTTCATTGCGTCAATGTCAATGTTCATTACATTCTTGTCTAATGGGTGGAAAACTGTTTTAAGTCCGCGGATACCTGCCGCACTTACATCAGCGTGGGAAATGTGTCCTCCTGAAGGCACTTCAAGAGCCATTACCTTTTCACCAGGTTTTGCAAATCCAAAGAATGCTGCAAGATTTGCTGTTACACCTGAAACAGGTTGAACATTTGCATAATCACAATCATAAACTTTACAGGAAAGTTTTTTGGTTTTATCTTCCACTAAATCAACGTATTGGCATCCTTCGTAAAATCTTTCAAATGCCTGACCTTCTGCATATCTGTGTGCAAAATCGGTTGCTAGCGCTTCTGTCACTTCTACACTTGTTACGTTTTCAGAAGCGATTAAGTTGATACTGTTTCTCATGTATTCAGTATGTTCTTTTGCTATTTTTTCAAAGTTTAAAATTTCATCATGATAATTAGCCATTTACTCACCTAATATCCAATTATATATTTATGATTTAATTTTTGTTTATCTTATAATATAATATTTATGAAAAAATGAATCAACTATATTTCAGATTAATTTTCAGGCCATAAATTACATAAACCAGCATGAAAAAGGCAATGATTAAAAATGCAAAACCGAAAATGAAAATGGACATGACTCCAAATCCGTCTACCAGAAATCCTCCGATTGCAATGCCCAGTGCAATGCCGCCATTCAAGATGCTTAAAAAAACACCGTTTGCAAGCTCCAGATTAAAGAAAAGCACTGATGTTTCAATGTACTGTATCAGATTGTATCCCATACCGTCCAGTATTCCGAATACCAAAACCAACGCCAAAACGAGTGGGAGATAATCGGCAGAAAAGTAAAGCGCAAGAAATACGAATCCGCACACAAGCTGGAAGATGATCAGTGTGGCCTTGTCCTTCCATACGATGAGCTTTCCTCCAAGCCATGTTCCTGCGATTGAAAATATTCCATATGTGAAAAGGAATATGCTCAGCTTGTATGTGTAGATATGGCTTACTGTCTGAAGGAAATATGGAAGGTAATTGTACACTATGCTTGCACCTATCGGCATCATGATTATTGCAACAGAGGCCAGAATGAATTCCTTTGACCTTAAAGCTGAAAGTGGCATTTCATTTTCCTGTCTGCCAGGTATTTTTGGAAAGAATATGAATATTAAAACCAGTGCCAGGAAGTTAATGGCAAATATCCAGCTCATTGCTGCCTGATATCCGAATATTGTTCCAAGCCCTGTTGTTATCGGTAGGCCCACAATGCTTCCGACTGAAATTCCGAGAAGTATCTTGGTGATGTAGTCCTGTTTTTCGCCTTCAGGAGCAATCTCCTCACACACGGTAAGGCCGATGGATATGAATGCCGGATAAAACACTGCAGAAAGAATCCTGAAAAATGATGCGACGATTATGCTTTTCGTAAATATGATTGCAATGTTTGAAATAGCAAATACTGATAGAATAAACAGGAATACCCTTTTTCTTTCATATTTTGAAAAGAGAACCGGAACAAAAAGCCCACAGACCGCGATTGTGAAGGTGAATGAACTTACATACAATCCTGAAACGGCAATAGATGTGCTAAAATATTGTGATATCTGTGAAATGATACCTATTATGCTTAAGGGAGTATTTATCGCCAGGGATGAAAGCATTAAAATATAGAGCAGTAGTTTGGGACTGTATTTCATTTAATTCACATAAAAAGTTTATAACATATGTTATGAATTAAATGGTATAAATAAATTTACAAAAAATTGTTAAAAAAAAGAAAAAAAAGAAATAGAGAAATTAATCTCTAAATCTATTTACCTATGTCTTCAAGAGCAGCACTGATTTGTGCCATAATTTGCTCGGTTTTGAAGTGTTGTTGGTTCATAGCACCGGATGGACATGCACCTACACAAGTACCACATCCTTTACATAATGCGGTGTTAATTTGTGCAAATTCTTTTCCACCTACACCAGATGCGATTGAAATAGCTCCGAATGGGCATAATTCAACACATACTTGGCAAGCACCACAAACGGTTTCATCGTTAGATGCAATAATAGGTTCGATTTCTACTTCTCCTTTAGCCATTGGGATAGCTGCTCTGGATGCTGCAGCTGAACCTTGTGCTACGGAATCAGGAATATCTTTAGGACCTTGTGCTACACCAGCAATGTAAACACCGTCAGTTAAGGTGTCAACAGGTCTGAGTTTTGGGTGAGCTTCCATGTAGAATCCGTCTGCAGATCTTGAAAGACCTAAGGTTTGTCTGAGTTCGTCAGATCCAGCAGAGTGTTCGAGACCAACACTTAATACAACTAAATCGTAAGTGTATTCAGTTACTTTACCGAGTAAAGTATCTTCAGCTCTGATAGTTAAGGTTAAATCGTCGTTTTCGAAGATTTGTGCAGGTTTACCTCTGATAAATTCAATACCGTATTTTTCTTGAGATGTTTTGTAGAACTCTTCGTAACCTTTACCGAATGAACGGATATCCATGTAGTAACAAGTTACTTCGGTGTCAGGTTCGTGGTCAATACATAATTGAGCGTTTTTCATGGAGTACATACAACATACTCTGGAACAGTATGGTTTACCGATTTGTTCATCTCTTGAACCAACACAGTGGATGAATGCAACACGTTTAGGTTCGATACCGTCGGAAGGTTTGATAACGTGTCCACCGGTAGGACCTGATGCGTTAATCATTCTTTCAATTTCCATAGCTGTAATTACGTTTGAGAAACGTCCGTATCCGTATTGGTAAATTCCGGATGGGTCGAATGGGTCGTAACCGATAGCAGCAACAATAGTACCGACTTCTAATTCGATTTCGGTAGGTTGTTGATTGTGATCGATTGCGTCTGGACCACATGCTTGTACACATAAGTTACATTCGATACAGTAGTCTTTATCGATGGTAGCACATAATGGTACAGCTTGAGGGAATGGAATGTAAGCAGCTTTAACCATACCTACACCTTCGTCGTAGTAGTTAGGTATTTCGATAGGACAAGCTTCTTGACAAGCTCCACAACCAGTACATAAATCTTCATCTACGTATCTAGGTTTTTTCTCAACAGTTACTTTGAAGTTTCCGATGTATCCGTCTACTTCTTTAACTTCTGCGTAGGAGATTAACTCGATGTTTTCGTGTTTGTTACAGTCTACCATTTTAGGTGCTAAAATACACATTGAACAGTCGAGAGTTGGGAAAGTTTTATCTAATTGTCCCATTCTTCCACCAATGGTTGGGTTTCTTTCTACCATGTAGGTTTTGAAGCCCATGTCACCTAAATCTAATGCGGTTTGAATACCAGCTACTCCACCACCGATAACTAATGCTTTGTTATCTACAGGTACTTTGGTAGCTTCTAAAGGTTCGAGTAATCTAGCTTTAGCTACAGCCATACGTGTTAAGTCTTTAGCTTTTTCAGTAGCTTCTTCAGGTTGGTTCATGTGTACCCAGGAGTCTTGTTCTCTTAAGTTAGCAAATTCAAATAAGAATTTGTTTAATCCTGCTTCTTCTACACATCTACGGAAAGTAGGTTCGTGAAGACGAGGGGAACAAGCTGCTACAACAATTCTGTTTAAGTTTTTCTCTTTAATGTCTTCTTGGATCATTGCTTGACCAGGGTCAGAACACATGTATTTGTAGTCAGTTGCGTGAACAACGTTAGGTAAGCTCTTAGCGTATTCTGCAACACTAGGGCAGTCTACGACTCCTCCAACGTTTACACCACAATGACAGACGTAAACACCGATCCTTAATTCTTCGTTATTATTTATTTCTTCTGCCATATTAATTCACCTTGTACAAGTCGTGAAAAATATCTAATATATATAAAAAATTGCAATTTTAAAAACAGTAGTAAAATTTTACATAGTATTAGATATACTAATGTAGTAAATACACATATATAAACTTATTTAAAAATTTCGTGGAGTAAAGTTTATATATGAGAAAGTGAAATCTCTTTAAAAATAGCTTTAAACATAAAACAGATGTTTTTTATACTGTTTTAGTCCAAACAGATTATAATTTCTATTTTTTGATGAAATGATAAATTTAGGTTAGGATAAATTTTCGATTTTTCATCACAATAACAAGATTATTGCCGGAAGTGTAATCAAAGAGATTACAGTGTTGATCAGTATGCAGTCTGAAGTCAGCTCATAGTCAAGCCTGTATGTTATTGCAAGAAGCAATGACATCATCCCGGAAGGCATGGCTGCCTCAACAATTGACACTTTATACTGAAGGTCGACCAAACCCAACTGGGTGGCAATAATAAATGCAACGGCCGGGAAAAACATGAGCTTCATGACGGATGTAAAGGCAATCATCGATTTGCTTCTGGATAAAGCTGAAAAGTCAATTGAAAGACCTAAAGCAATCATTATTAAAGGAATGGCACCCTGACCCAGGTAATTTACTGTATTGTCTATGACCGGTCCGATTGGAATGTTCAAGAAATTAAAACCCAATCCCAAAACCACTGCCCACAGAGGCGGGAAGAATGTGATTTTTTTGACAGCTGTTTTGACTGTTCCTCCGAATTTTAAAATCAGAACAAAGGACAGAATTAAAAAAATACATAATGTGGCCATATCACAGAATATTGCCCTTAAAAAACCTTCAGAACCATAAATTCCTAAAGTGACAGGATAGCCCATAAAAGCGGTATTTGCAATCATTACAGTAACCAGAACACTCCATAATTTAATGTCGTCAAGTTTAAGACGCTTTAGAATTATATATGAAACGATACCTGTGGCAAATGAAGAGGCCAAAATGATGAACGGTAAAATGCCCAATTTGGAAAGAAGCGATAAGTCTGCAGAATAAATCGCATGAAATATCATGCAGGGCATTAAAATATACATCACTATTTTATTGAATGGATCTATGTCTTTTTCGCTTAAAAAATCGATTCTTTTAAGAAAATAACCCAATCCAATCATTATAATGATTGATAAAATAGTAACTTCAATTGCATTCATAACATAATATATCAAAAAAATAGTATAAAAAATTTAAGAAAAAAAGAAAATAAAATTAACTAACGATACCTTCGCTAGTAATTTTAAATACACATTCGCCTTCAGGCAAATGAGGAGAATCGACCAAACGTGCAATTCTTTTACCTGCAAGACCTTTTTTAAGCCAGATTCTGTAAGTTGAAGCGTGACCTAAAACGTGTCCACCAATAGCTTTAGTAGGACTTCCGAAGAAGGAATCCGGTTTAGCTTGAACTTGGTTGGTTAAAAATACTGCAACATTGTAGGTGTTTGCAATTTGTTGAAGGGAATGTAAATGCTGATTTAGTTTTTGCTGTCTGACAGCAAGGGATTCTCTTCCAACATATTCTGCCCTGAAGTGAGCCATTAAAGAATCGACAATAACCAATTTAACGTTAGCTCCACCTTGGATAAGTTCATTGATTTTATCTACCATGAGGATTTGGTGAGCGGAGTTGAATGCACGTGCAACATGAATTCTGCTTAACACTTCTTCAGTATCCAGTTCGAATCCTTCAGCGATTTGCCTTACTCTTTCAGGACGGAAAGTGTTTTCGGTATCTACAAATACACATTCACCATCAAGACCGCCGAGCTCTTTAGGCAATTGAACAGTAACAGCTAATTCATGGGAAATTTGACTTTTACCAGATCCGAATTCACCGAATACTTCAGTAATTGATTGGGTTTCGATTCCTCCACCAATCAAATCATTGAATTCCTGACTTCCAACAGTAATGTGACCGACATCTTTTCTTCTTTCATCTACTTCCAATGCAGTTTCAAAAGTAATGTTTTCAGCTCTGCGTGCTGCTTCAATAACTTTTTCTGCAACACCTTCACCGATTTCAGCTTTGACTGATAATTCTTTTGGAGTAGCAGTAGCTAATCTCATCATATCAGCAAAACCTGCATCTTTTAATTTTTCTGCTGTTTTTTCACCTACACCTGGTAAATCACTTAATTCAACCATAATAATCATTCCTTATTTTTTTAATAGTATTTTTTCAAAAGTTTTTTAGGGTTTAATCTGTTTTCTTCACGATAGTCATCAAAGCTAACATTAGCTATAATTTCAATTGTAACGCCAACTAAGTCCTGAAGTTTATCTTCAATACCGTATCCGTCTTCTACAAGGGACACGATTTTTTCCTGATCCATTCCAATAAGCTCTTCAGCTAATTTTCCGAAGAAAGTAACTGAAATATCACCGGTTTCATCTTCAATTCTTGTTGGAATCATAAGTGTGTAACTAGGTTCATCGAATGAATGACCGCAGTTATCACAGTAATATTCATCTTCTGAATCATCAACATTCTCACGACAGTT
>OMSA01000066.1 GCA_900313645.1 uncultured Methanobrevibacter sp. | reverse complement strand
TGCAAGATTCAGAATTGCAAAAGACATTTGGGATAACATTGATGAAATTACCAAAGTTAATTTCGTAGACGGATTCGAAAAAAGAGAAGAATCTGAAGATGAAGAAGATGAAGAATAAAATTTCTTCCTCTTAAATTTTTTTTCCATTTTTAATGGCAACTATTCCAGGAATATTTTCTACTTTTAATTCAAACATGGCTTCCATGCCCTCATTTTCAAATAAAACGCACTTTTTTTCCAAAACCTTGCTTGTCAGCAATGCCGCAACCGGTGGAGTTATGACAAAAATAGAATTGTTTTCATTTAAGGCATTTGCGGTTTCATCGCTAAGCATTCCTTTTCCAATATGAATTTTAACCCCTGCACTGCTTAGTTTAGGTATTGTGGACTCAATTTCTTCTTTGCTGCTTGTTGTCGGTGCAATTCCCGCTTCACTGAATGCGGTATGCATAATCACGCTTCCTTTTAGGTCAAAGGGCACTTCACCGGTTTCAATAAGTTCAACAAGCTGGGGAAGCGCGGCGTCGCGGCCGGTATAGACAGTTCCTGTTTTTATTTTTTATAAATTTTTTAATTTTGCCTGTTTTTCATAAGATATTTAAATGCTTATTAACATAAATATAATACATTCTAGATTTATGTATCATAGAATTATAGGAGATTTTAAATTGATTATTATTGATGAAGATTTGTGTAAAGGATGTCATCTTTGCTTATTCATGTGTTATAAGAATGTATATGCAATATCTTCCGAAGTAAACAAAAAAGGAGTACAATTGCCATTCGTCAAGTTTGAAGAGCGATGCACTAAATGTGGCACTTGTGAGATTGCATGTCCTGACCAGGCAATTACAGTCGATTTGCCTGAAAATTGGTGGATGAAAGATGACAATGATATTAATTTCAATCCTAATTTCACAAAAGGGGATAAGTAGGTGTTAAAATGGTTGAAGAATTATTTATTCAAGGAAATGAAGCATGCGCTAAAGGTGCAATAGCTGCAGGTTGCAGATTTTTTGCAGGTTATCCAATTACACCTTCTACTGAAGTAGCAGAAACTTTAGCTCGAGAATTGCCAAAAGTTGGAGGTTCCTTCGTTCAGATGGAAGATGAAATTGCGTCTGCAGGAGCAATCATCGGCGGTTCTTGGGGAGGAACTAAATCAATGACTGCAACATCAGGTCCGGGAATATCCCTGATGCAAGAAAATATCGGATACGCATTCATGAGTGAAACTCCAATCGTCATTGTCGACGTTCAAAGGGGTTCCCCTTCCACTGCTCAACCGACTATGGCTGCACAGGGCGATATGATGCAGGCACGCTGGGGTTCTCATGGTGACTACGAACCGATTGCATTATCTCCTTCAAGTGTACAGGAATTCTTTGATTTTACTGTTAAAGCTTTTAATTTGGCAGAGCAATACAGATGCCCTGTTTTTGTTATGGCTGATGAAGTTATCGGACACATGAGAGAAAAAATTGTCATTGAAGATGATATTGAGATTGTTCCAAGAAAAAGGCCTGAAAAAACTGACGATTATCTGCCTTTTGAAAATATTGAAAACGGAACCACTCCGATGCCGGCCTTTGGTGACGGATTTAACATTCACGTAACAGGACTTACTCACGATGAAAGAGGTTATCCTGATACAAACGATCCTGAAACTCACGATAAGCTTATACAAAGAATCTGTGATAAAGTTTTAAACAATAAGGATAAAATCTGCTCTGTAAGAAGTGAAAATTGTGAGGATGCGGATATAATTATAGTTTCATATGGTGCTCCTGTCAGGTCAGCTATTGAAGCGGTAAACAAGGCAAGGGCAAACAATCAAAAAGTAGGATACGTTAAAATTGACACTCCATGGCCATTCCCTGATGAACAGTTAAGGGAAATTGCAGGAAATGCAAGTGACGTGCTTGTAGTTGAAATGAACTTGGGTCAGATGTATTATGAAGTTGACCGCGCACTTAAAAAAGACGCAAACGTTCATCTGATGGGAGTTATTGGAGGATTACTGCCTACTCCTGATGAAATATTGGAAAAAATTGAAAAGATAGGGGGTAACTAAATGTCACAAGAAAAACAAAACAGATTTCTTCCGTACTTAAGGGAAGACAGATTACCTCATATTTTCTGTCCTGGCTGTGGAAACGGTGCAATCATCAACGCATTTTTGGCAGCTATGGAAAAGGCAGAAATGGATTTTGATAATATTGCAATGGTTTCCGGAATCGGATGTTCCTCAAGAATTCCAGGTTATTTGAAATGCGATTCGCTCCACACTACTCACGGAAGGGCATTAAGTTTTGCAACCGGACTTAAAACAGCCAATAAGGATTTGGACGTGGTTGTATTTACCGGTGACGGTGATGCTGCATCCATTGGTGGAAATCATTTAATTCATGCGGCCAGAAGAAACATAAATCTAACTGTTATCTGTATCAATAATAATATCTACGGTATGACCGGTGGTCAAATCAGCCCAACATCTCCTAAAGGCAGTTTCGGAACAACCGCTCCGTACGGTAATCAGGACACACCATTCAAACTGGCTGAACTTGTTGCGGCTGCAGGTGCAACATACTCTGCAAGATGGACTACCGTTCAGATTGAAAACCTCGTGACATCCATTAAGGATGGATTGAAAAACCCTGGTTTTTCATTCATTGAAGTTGCAACACAATGTCCAACTTACTACGGTCGTAAAAACAAACTGAAAACTCCTACAGCTATGGCGGCAGTAATGAAAGCCAATACAGTATTCAAATCAGCCGCTGATAGAATGAGACCAAGAGACTTGGAAGGTAAAATCGTCGTTGGTGAATTTGCAGACTATACAAAAGACGAATTTACTGAAAGCATTGACAAGTTAAGTGTTGAGAAATCTGGTAACAGAACCATTATCAATTCTGCATATGAAAGGGAGTTATAGGTGGATAAAATGAGAACTGAAATTAGAATTTGTGGATTTGGAGGTCAAGGAATTATTCTTGCAGGTATTATCTTAGGTAAATCTGCATGTCTTTTTGACGGTAAGGAAGCTGTTCAAACTCAATCTTACGGTCCTGAAGCACGTGGAGGAGCCTCCAAATGTGAAGTTGTTATCAGTGATACTGCAGTTGATTATCCAAAAGTTCAAAGCCCTGACATCTTGATTGCAATGTCAAATGAGGCATTGATCAAATATATTGTAGATTTAAAGGATGATGGAACTTTGATTGTTGATCCTGGAACAACCGATGTGGAAGACGTTAGGGATTATATTGAAGAACATAACATTAAAGTTTTTGAAGCTCCGGCAACTAAAACTGCAAGCGATGAGATTGGACTTAAAATTGTAGCGAATATTGTTATGGTTGGAGCGATTACTAAAATTACTAAAGTGATATCTAAAGAAGCGGCAATAAAAGCCATTGAAGCAAGTGTTCCTAAAGGTACTGAAGAAAAGAATATTGCTGCGTTTGAAGCAGGATACGCTTTAATTGAATAGGGGGATATTTATGAGATTTTTTGAAAATGTGGCAAAACAAATTTTTAATGATGAAGGTATTCCAATTTTAGAAGGGCATGTTGCATATTCTCCAGAAGAAGCGATGTCCGTTTGTTCAGAAATGGATGTTCCTGTTGTTATTAAAGCTCAAGTTTTAACTGGTGGTAGAGGTAAAGCTGGGGGTGTAAAATTTGCAAATAACCCTGGTGAAGCTTTAAAAGTATCTGATGAAATTTTAGGTATGGAAATTAAAGGCGAAAAAGTAAAACACCTTTTAATTGAAGAGAAAGCTGAAATCCTCAACGAATTCTTCGTTACCGTATCTGTTGACAGAGGTGCCAGAAGGCCTGTTATCTTGGCAAGTAAGGATGGTGGGGTTGAAATTGAAAACCTGGCTAAAACAAACCCTGAAAAGATTATCAAATATTATCCAAATCCTTTGCTTGAGTTTTTACCTTATGAAGCACGTGAGATTGCACGTAAAATGGGTGTTGACTCAGAATTGATCTCCCCGATGGGTGATATAATCTGGAAACTGTATAAGGTATTTGAAAAGTATGATGCAGATACCGCTGAGATAAACCCGTTAGTCCTAACTCCTCAAGGCCTAATCGCTGCAGACGCCAAGATGGTTGTCGAAAACGATTCTTTGTACAGGCACAAGGAGCTAGTTGAAAGACTTCACTATAAGAAAAAAGCGGTGGACTTTGTTCAGCTGGACGGAGATATTGCCGTTATTGGAAATGGTGCAGGTTTAACATTGACTGCTATGGATATGATTAAACTTAACGGCGGAGAACCGGCAACATTTCTGGATATTGGTGGTGGAGCATCAGAACATATCATCAATCAGGCTTTAAACATAGTTTTAAATTATGATCCGGTTAAAGTGGTATTCCTGAATGTTTTAGGAGGTATTACTAAAGCTGATGATGTTGCCCGTGGTGTAATTAAGGCATTGGAGCAAGCTGAACGTAAAGTTCATATAGTTATCAGATTAACCGGAACCAATGAAGAAGAAGGTCAAAGGCTTTTGGACGAAGCTGGAATTCCATATGAAACATCAATGGAAAAGGCAGCTAAAAGAGCAGTTGACTTATGTAATGAATTAAAACAAAAAGCTAAATAAATGGAATTCAATATTCCATTTTAACTATTTTTTTATTCGAGCAGCACTACTCGACTTATTTCGGATTCGTTTGTAATCTCTTTGCCGCAGGCATCACCGATTTTTTCTGCAAATTCCTTTACCTCATGGAATCTAGGCATGTTTTCAAGACTTAGGCGTTCACGTGATGAGCCGACAAACATATACGCCTTCACTTCTACAAAATCAGGGTCGGCTTTTCTTATAAGCTTTCCGTAATCTTCAGGGTTTTCCATATTCATGCCCTTAACGCAGGTATTTCGTATGCATGTACGTGAGTTAAATGTTGACAATGTTTCCAATGATTCATTTAAATTGTCCCAAGCATCGTTTATTCTTGGTCTGCAGACTTCATTAAATATTTTCTTGGAAGGTGCATCCAAAGAAAGGTACAGTTGATATGGATCGTTTTCGAGATTTCGAAGCCTGTCCACGCACTGGCCGTTACTTACCACAAATGTTGTAAAGTCACGGCGATTGAATTCGCCTATAAGTTCGTCGATTTTAGGGTAAAGTGTAGGCTCTCCCGCAAGTGAAATTGCGGCGTTGGTAGGCTTTGTCATCTCCTCCAGTTTTTTAGGGTTAGCTTTGTCATTTCCGTAATATCCGCACAGCAGGTTATTCTGGGCTTTAATCGCTTCGTCAACTATTGTTTTTGGTCCGTCATATTCCTCATCTTCCCAGCTGGTCTGTGTATAGGTCAAATCTCTCCAGCAGAATTCGCATTCCTGCTGACAGTTTGGAACCGCAGGAGACATCTGAAGACATCTGTGGGATTGGATGCCGTAGAATTTTTCTTTATAGCAAACACCCTTATCTACAAGGCTTTGACGAGTCCAATGACATGTTTTGACTGCCGCATGGCCATGTGTACCTACGAAACGGTACCCGCTTTTTTCCAGTTTTTCAATTTGGGTTTTGGTAAATGACATAAAATCAAAGTTATTTTTAGTTTTGGTAGTATATAATATTTTTTTGATGCCACATCGGATATGATATTTAAAGGGAATGTGGCGAAACGGTGCGAAAGCCAACAATTAATCAAAAATTTATTTAATATAGTTAAATAAATATTAAATTAAAAAGTTATTGTGGGATTATTATGGACACTCCAATTGTAATACTAAACTATAAAACTTATTTGGAATCAAGTGGTGCAAATGCTTTAGACCTTGCACATGACTTAGAAAGTGCCGCCAGCGAATCTGGAATTAAAATGGTTGCAGTGCCTCAGGCGGCAGATATTTATAGGATTAATCAGGAAACCTCTTTACCTATTTTTGCCCAACACATTGATCCAATAGCTCCTGGAGGACACACCGGCTCAAACCTAATCGATACCTTAATCGAAGCGGGAATAAGCGGATCTTTAATCAATCACTCTGAAATCAGGATGAAATTGGCGGATATTGATGAAGTCGTAAAATTGTGTAAGGAAAATGAAATCGAATCATGTGTATGTACCAATAACATAGAAACTTCAAAGGCCGTAGCTACACTTGCACCTACTGCAGTTGCAGTTGAACCTCCTGAACTCATCGGTACAGGAATTCCAGTATCCCAGGCACAACCTGAAGTTGTTGAAGATACTGTAAATGAGGTAAAGGCAATAAATAAGGATATTAAAGTATTATGCGGTGCCGGTATTACAACTGGTGATGATATGAAAGCGGCTATGGATTTGGGTGCAGACGGAGTATTGCTTGCATCAGGAATCATTAAAGCCGAAAGCCCAAAAGATGCTTTACTTGATTTGGTAAGTAAATTATAGAGTGAGAAAATGGTTAAGGAATTTAATACAATCGATGATTTTGATGTTGAAGGCAAGACTGTACTTGTAAGAATTGATATTAACGCACCAGTGGATCCAGGCTCCGGAATAATTTTGGATGATACAAGACTAAAGCTTCACGCTCAAACAGTCAAGGAATTATCAAATTTGGGAGCTAAAGTAGTGCTTCTTGCACATCAATCAAGGCCTGGAAAAAAGGACTTTTCAACATTATCTCAACATGCTGACGCTTTATCAGATATCTTAAATTTAAGAGTAAAGTATGTGGATTCTCTATTTTCCAATTCTGCAAAAGAAGCAATCAAGGCTTTAAGGCCACATGAAATTCTTTTGCTTGAAAATGTACGTTTCTTTTCAGAGGAAACTCTTTCAAGAACTCCTTTGGAACAGTCAAAAACCCATCTTGTAAGCCAATTGTCTCCATTAATTGATTATTATGTAAATGATGCATTTGCAGCGGCACACCGTTCTCAGGCATCCCTCGTTGGTTTTACAGTAAACACCCCTTCCGCAGCTGGAAGAGTTATGGAGAAGGAACTGACTGTTATTCAGGATGCGCTTGACAATGTGGAGCATCCTTGCGTATTCCTGCTTGGTGGAATGAAACCTGAGGATTCAATCGATGTTATGGAAAACGTGTTAGGCAATGGAACTGCAGATTCTGTTTTGACTACAGGTATTGTAGGAAACATTGTTTTATGGGCGTCCGGTGCGGATATCGGTGAAGTCAACAGGAATTTCATAGCAAGTCGCGGTTATGAGGATATGGTTGCCAAAGCAAAAGAATTGATTGACAGATTTGGAGATAAGGTAAAATATCCTATTGACGTTGCCTGTGAAATTGACGGCGAACGTGTAGATATTGATTATACAGAAATTCCAAACGAAGCGATTTTCGACATTGGTGTTAAGACAATTTCATATTATGCAAAAGAAATTCGTGATGCAAAAGCAATATTTGCAAACGGTCCTGCAGGCGTGTTTGAAGATCCTAAATTT
>OMSA01000010.1 GCA_900313645.1 uncultured Methanobrevibacter sp. | reverse complement strand
TAAGGCGGGTTGATTCCTAAAGTATAACAGCCAATGTCTGATGCGAATATCACATCATCAGGTGTTAATCCCAATTCCTCTATTGCCTTGTTAACACCATAATACATTGCTCTGTGAGGGCATCCTGCGCATAAAACCGGAGCACGGGATGGAATATCTGCCTGTAATTTTTCCAAACTTGGTGAAAGACTGATTTCATCGCTTTTCTTAAAGTTTAATACTTTATTCATTCCATCAGCTACAATATCTGAATTAAATTCATGGTATAACGGGAAAGTTCCATCCAGTTTACCGTGAACGGAAACATCAAGTTTTTTAGATCCGATAGTGGCCAATGTATCTCTTTCAATTATAGGGTCAACTTCTTCAACAACAAATACCTCATCAATGTCCTTAAGGAATTTTGCAACCTTTTCCTGAGGGAACGGATATGAAAATCCGAGTTTTAAAATGTTGATATCCAAATTGTTGAATTTGCAGACGTCATGAGCGTAATTATAAGCACTGCTTGAAGTGATTATTCCGTATTTCTTATTATCGGTCAAAACCACTTCACGGTTGAATTCGCTTTTGTTGGTTATTTTTTCTATATTGTGGATTTTATCCCATAACCTGACATGCATATCTCCTGCAAAAGCCGGAACCGGGACGTATTTTGAAGGGTCTTTGTTGAAGTGACCTCTCCTCCAGTGATTTTCATTATTTGATGAATTATCACTGACCTCTCCGAATTCCACTACTCCTCTCATATGTGAAACACGTGTTGTTGTCCTGACGATTACTGGTATTTTAAATTGTTCTGATAAATCAAATGCATATTTAACCATATCTTTTACTTCTTGACAGTTTGATGGTTCTAAAATAGGCATGTTTGCTAATTTTGCATAATTACGTGTGTCCTGTTCATTTTGAGATGAAAAGAGTGACGGGTCATCTGCAGATAAAATTACCATACCGCCATTAACGCCTGAATATGCGGTTGTCATGAATGAATCCGCAGAAGCGTTCAAACCTACATGCTTCATGAATGTAAATGACCTGAGACCTGAAGCGGCGGCTGTTGCTGCAACTTCCATTGCAACCTTTTCATTAGTGGAAAATTCAAAATAAATATTGGCGTCCTTGGCCAGCACTGATAAAATATTTCCAATTTCTGATGAAGGAGTTCCTGGATAAGTTGCTGCAATAGAAACGCCCGCTTCTATGACTCCTCTTACAGCAGCTTCATTACCTAGTAAAAACTGTTTTTCACCAGATACTCCTGTGACTAATTCTTTTAAATTCATTATATTATCCTCAAAATTATCGTTAATACAATATATTATATAATACATTAAACTATAAATATTATATTATAATATTTTACAAGCTTAAACTTTTTGGAGGGAAATGATGATTAAAGTTTACGTTTCAAGATTTAATAGGGAGAGTGATTCAGAACCTCATTTAGAGTGTTATGAAATTGAAAAGACACCTCATATGAAAGTTTTAGATGCACTTCAAGCTATTAATGAAAAATATGATGCCGACATTAGCTTTCAAAGCTCCTGTAGAGCAGGACAATGCGGATCTTGTGGAATTTTATTTAATGGAAATGGCGCATTAGCCTGTCAAAAAGAGATAAAAGACGGAGCAATTGTCGAACCTCTAAATTTCCCGGTTATTAAAGATTTAATCGTTGACAGATCAAGTATTGAAGCTAAAGTAAAACAATTAGAATTATCAATTCACTGCGACCATGACTGCGAAGGAATTGACGAAAGCATTTCAAAAAGCGATTCTGCAGAAACCAAAAAAGTTAGAAGTTGCATTGAATGTTATTCCTGTCTTTCAAGCTGCCCTGTTGTAAACATTGCAACAGAAGAGTTTGGAGGACCATACCTAATGAGATACATCAGAAAATTTGAAAGTGATCCAAGAGACAAGTTTGACAGATTAAAAGAGGCTCTTGATGACGGGCTTTACAACTGTACAAGCTGCGGAAAATGTCTGGCTGTTTGTCCTAAAAACATCAACACATTTGGTGACGCTATCGAAAAGATGCGTGCCATTGCTGTAGCTAACGGTTCAGGACCTCTTCCGGAACATGTTGCATTTAAAGAAAATATTTTAGAAACCGGAAGGTCTGTAAAAACTGACAAGACACCGTTTATTGAAGAGGCCACTCATAAAACAGGTTCCAAGATTGCTTTCTTTACCGGATGTATGGTTGATTACAAATTCCCTGAACTCGGACATATCCTAGTTAAAGTCTTAAAGGAAAACGGAATAGACATTGACGTTCCTGAAGGTCAGGTCTGCTGCGGTTCACCTCTTTTGAGAACCGGCCAAACCGATATAGTGCAGGAACTTGTGGATAAGAATAAGGAAGTCTTTAAGGATTATGACACCATAATTACCATCTGTTCAGGATGCGGGGCTACCCTAAAGAACAATCATCCGCAATTCGGTTCCGATTTAAATGTAATGGACATCAGCGAATTTTTAGAAGACAAGATTGACGCTTCCAAATTAAAAGAAGTGAAAATGAAAGTGACTTATCATGACCCATGTCATTTAGGTAGAGGTCAGGGAATAAAGGACGCTCCTAGAAACATTATTGAAATGATTCCGGGCGTTGAATTTGAAGAAATGAAATATCCTTGCCAATGCTGCGGTGCAGGTGGTGGAATCAAATCCGGAAAACCTGGTATTGCACTTGAACTATCCAAATCAAAGGCGGAAATGATTAAGGATACCGGAGCTGAAAACGTAATTACAATCTGTCCGTTCTGTGAGTTGAACCTGCAAGACGGTTTAGATGCCATCGGCTGTGAAGACATTAAATCAATGCATATACTCAAGTTATTAGAAAAGGCTTACGAATAAAAGAATTTAGGAGTTGATTAAAATAGGGGATGCTGCTGTAAGCGAACAGAAAGTGGTAGACACTACATCTCTTGCTTCAGAAGAAAGTAAAGATGAAAGCAAAGAAGAGAAAAAATCAACTTCAACAAAAAAGGCAAAATCAAAACCTCAATCCAGAGGAACTGCAAGATCAGAACTTGTAAAACAGAAAGAAGACAAGGAACTTAACCTGTTTAAAGAAAACATTTACATAGTATTTGTTGAATGTGAAACCCCTGGAAATATCGGTTTTCTTGCAAGGACCATGGCAAACTTCGGATTGAAAAATTTAGTGCTAATAAATCCTCCGACATTAACAAATGAAGCGTTTTATCAGGCTACACATGGAAAATACATTGTGGAAAATGCAAAAATATATCCTAGCCTGGATGACTTTTATCAATCACAAAGAATTGATTTTAAAGTCGCAACCACAGGAATGGCCGGAGGAAGTTATAATCTATCCAGAATTCCAATCAAACCTGAAGAGCTTGGAAAATCCATGAATGTTTCAAATAAAATAGCAATTTTATTTGGAAGGGAAGGAAACGGGCTTTCAAATGAAGAGATAGGAAATTGTGATATATGCGTATCCATTCCAACAGATCCGACTTATCCTATAATGAATATTTCCCATGCCGCTGCTATAATTCTATATGAGTTATTCAAAAATAAGCATGAATTCGGTGTGGAAGGCTTAACTGACAGCAGTGAGCTTGAAAAGGAATATCTGTTAAATGACATGAAAGAGATAATTGATTACTTGGATATTCCGCAACATAAGAAAAAGAATGGCTTGAAGACATTCAACAATATCATTTCAAGAGCATTCATAACAAGCAGAGAATCACATACCTTAAAAGGTATATTGAGACGAGTGAAAAACAAGTTAGGTGAACAATGAGAAGAATACACTTTGCAGACATAAGCATTTTTCTAGTTAACCGAATTTTCAACTGGAGATTTTGGATTGCCGGTTTAACTAAAAAATCAAAAATAGCTAAAAAAGTAATAAACAAACTTCTGTTTGAGAAAGATGACGTTGTCATCATTCCAAATACCATTCCGATAAATCAAAAAATCGAAAGTGAGACTTCAGATTTCCTGCCAACCGATGTAATTAAAGAAGTAATCAAACAATGCGACGATATTGTAATCATGAATACATGTCTTTGCAGAACTTCAAACAGATGTGAGGATTATCCTCACGATATCGGCTGTATTTTCCTCGGACCTACAAGCCGAAAAATCCCAAGAAATATCGGATATAAGGCCACCGTTGAACAGGCTTTGGAACATGTTGACCAGGCTGATGCTGCAGGATTGAGCCATCTAATCGGAAGAAATAAAATCGACTCCGTTTGGATGAACATAAGGCCTGATGAAGGGCTGTTGACCATCTGTCATTGCTGTCCATGCTGTTGTCTGTGGAAAGTGCTTCCGAACCTGGAAGATGAGATTTCAGATAAAGTTTCACGCTTAGATGGAGTAAGCGTGAAAATCAATGAAGACAACTGTAAAAAATGTTTGAAATGTGTTAAAGATGCCTGCATGTTTGATGCAATTCATTTTGATAACGGTAAAGTTAGCATCAATCAGGATGACTGCAGAGGATGCGGTCTTTGTGCGAATGCTTGTAAATTTGATGCAATTACTGTAAATTACGATAATAAATCTATTGATAATGTAATCAGTAGAATGTATAATTTAATTGAAGAATAATTTTGTTTGTGTGAAAAAATGGCAATTTTAAGTGATAAAGATATAAGAGAGTATCTAAAAGAAGGTAAAATAGCTATTGAACCTCTTTTAGATGAAAAACAAATCCAACCATCTTCCGTTGATATGAGATTGGGAGATGAATTTAAAGTATTTAAGGTTATTAGAAAACCGTATATTGATCCGAAAGATGAAGAAGACATTGCATCTTACATGGAATCAACTACTGTAGATGAAGGGGAAGCATTTATAATTCATCCAAATGAATTTGCCCTAGCCACCACTTTAGAATACGTTAAGATTCCGGATGACCTTGTAGCAAGAGTTGAAGGCCGTTCAAGTATGGGTCGTTTAGGCGTAACAATGCACGTTACAGCAGGTTTTATTGACCCTGGATTTGAAGGAAAAATTACTTTGGAAATATCCAACATTGGTGCAATGCCTGTTGCATTATATCCCGGCCAAAGAGTATGTCAAATCGTGTTTGAAACCATGACCACTCCATCTGAAGTGCCGTACGGACATCCTGAAAGGAACAGTAAATATATGGGACAGACCAGCCCTGAAAGCAGTAGAGTTAAATTAGATTACGAATTGAAAAAATAATTTTGGAGACACAATAATGAATCATGATAAAATGAGCAATATCAGTGCTAAAAGAGGATTTTTATGGCCATCATTTGAGATTTACTCCGGTGTATCTGGTTTTACTGATTATGGACCTCTAGGTGCAAGTTTAAAAAATAACATCATGCAAAAATGGAGAAAACAATACGTTTCCGGTGAAGGTTTTTACGAAATCGAAGGGCCTACAGTAATGCCTAAAGAAGTCCTAAAAGCATCCGGACACGTTGATAACTTCACCGATCCGATGTGTAAATGTGAAGAATGTGGAGAAGTGTTCAGAGCGGACCACATTATTGAAGAGGTTATCGGAGAGGATGTGGAAAGTCTTGAAAACGAGGAACTTGACCAGATAGTTATTGACAACAACATTGTCTGTCCTGAATGTGGCGGAAAATTATCCAGCATCTGGAATTATAATTTAATGTTTAAAACTGAAATCGGTGCAAAAGGAGATAAAGTAGGCTATATGCGACCTGAAACAGCACAAGGAATATTTATTTTATTCAAACGTTTAGAAAGATTTTTCAGAAGCAAATTGCCTTTTGGTGCTGTTCAACTTGGAAAAGCATACAGAAATGAGATTTCACCAAGACAGGGCGTTATCAGACTCAGAGAGTTCACACAAGCAGAAGCAGAAATATTCCTAAACCCTAAGGATAAGACTCATCCTAAATTTTCACAAATAGAAAATGAGATTCTACGCCTAAATTCACAGGAAGTTCAGGAAAATAACTTGGAACCTTTAGAAATTACAGCACGTGAAGCATTGGACAAAGGCATTGTTGCTAATGAAATGCTCATTTATCAATTATACTTAGCACGTAAATTTTTAATTGAAATTGGAATCCCTGAAGATGTTTTAAGATTCAGACAACACCTTGCAGGAGAAATGGCTCACTACGCTTTAGACTGCTGGGACGTTGAAGTAAAAACCGATAAATACGGATGGGTTGAAATTATCGGAATTGCAGATAGGGGAGATTACGATTTGACATCACATACCCAGTACAGTAATGAGGAATTGAATGTGTTTGTCGAATATGATGAACCTAAAAAAGTTCAAAAAACTGTCGTAAAACCTAACTTATCAAAATTCGGACCTGTCTTTAAAGGAGATTCCCCTAAAGTAAAACAGGCAATCGAAGATGCTGACGTTAGTGAAATAAAACAAGCTATTGAAAATGACGGCAAATTCACCGTTGAGCTGGACAAGGTATATGAAGTGACTGAAGATTTGCTTATCTTTGAAGACATTGAAGAAGATATAACCGGTGAGAAAATCATTCCTCACGTAATTGAACCTTCCTTCGGTATTGACCGTATAACATACTCTGTTTTACTGCATTCATTTACAGAAACAGAAGAAAAAGATTACTTTAAATTTGACAAATCCGTAGCTCCGGTACAGCTTGGAATATTCCCTCTTGTCAACAAGGAAGGACCTCGTGAAATTGCTCAGGAGTTAACTGAAACTCTAAGAATGAGCGGTTTTACAGTTGAATATGACGCCAGCGGAACTATCGGTAAAAGATATGCCAGAGCTGACGAAATTGGTATTCCTCTTGCTATAACTGTCGATTTTGAAACTTTGGATGACAATCAGGTAACAATAAGAGACAGGGACACTGAAGCTCAGGAAAGAATACCAATTGCAGACTTAAATGAATATCTTGAAAAATATTATAAATGAGTTTAAAACTCATTTATTCTCTTTTTAAAATTTTTTAACAGATTTGTTGCCCAGATTAGTGAATCAGAATTTTTGGATGTGAGCAACCTGTTTTGATCAAAAGACTCATCTTCTTTAAACAAACCTAATATCATTATTTTATCGCTTACAATCAGCAGAAAATTATTTTTTCCCTTAAAAGATGAGAGAAACTTTACATCAGATTCCGCTTTATATTTGGCATAAACATCCTCACATGCAATAACCTCTACAAACTTGCCCTTTTCAACTAACTTATTGAATTGCTGGTTAAAGGAGACATGATAGAATGGAACAATGCAGGAAACCTTATCTGCTTCTTGAAGTGCCTGCTCGATAAAGTTATAAATTTTATATGCATCAACACCGCCGGATTCAAGCAGATTAGCTTTTCCAAGTAGATACAATTCGGCCACTGAGTCTTCAGGAATCATGTCTACAATATGTCCGTCTAGGATATTGAAGAAATTATTCAATAAATTTACGACTTCCTTAAGTTCCAAGACATTTGCCATCTGTGTGTGAATTGAGTTGACCAGATAATATCTGTTGGATTCGCGATATACAAATTCTTTTAATTCCAAATCATGAAGTATTCCGGATATTGAACTGTAATTTAACCTAGTATTCTGGGAGAGTTCTTTTATGTTTTGAGGCTTTTCATATAATGCCGCTAAAATCTTTAATCTTATTATTGAGTTAGCTGCAAATTTCACGTCTTCTGATATCGAATCATAGTTTTTTAAGTAGTTCTTATTTTCATTCAAATTTACCACCTACAGTAGTATTACTTACAAAATAATTTTTATTACTGAAAAATATAAAACCTCTTGAAGTGAACAGATGCGAAAAATAGCACTTGGAAAAACTTTAATAATCATAGAAATTTTAGATATTTTTTTAAGAGACGAATAATATACTAATTATAGATAAACATTGAAACAGTGGTAATATGATTGACACACACATACACGCAGACGCCCGAAGCGGAGAAGATTTTAAAGAAATGTATCAGGCAGGAATTGACAGAGCAATTACATGCAGCTATTATCCTTACAGGATTCCCCATGAAATGATTCTTTTAAATCATCTTAACCGCATTCTTGAATATGACACCAAACGGGCAGGCGAATATGGAATCGATTTAAAAGTTGCACTGGGAATTCATCCGACAAACAGCAACATTGACCCTGAAAACATCTTTGATTGCTTATATGGCTGGATTGAAAACAGGGAGATTGTAGCTATCGGAGAAATCGGACTTGAAGATCTAACAGACAATGAAATAGATATCTTCAAAAGACAATTGGACATTGCTGATGAAACAGGTTCCAAAGTAATCATACATACCCCAAGAAAAAACAAAAAAGAGGTTCTGGATGTCATTTTAGAAATATTGCCTCAGCATCTCGACGAATCACAGGCAGTAATCGACCATATCAATCCTGACGTTATTAAAGATGTCATTACTACAGACTGCATGCTGGGGTTAACTGTGCAGCCTCAAAAAATAGACAAATATGATGCCGTTTCCATTTTAGATGAATACGGATTTGACAGATTCCTATTGAACAGCGACATGAGCAATAAACCTTCCGATCCCCTTTCCGTTCCAAAGACAATCGAGGAATTGAAAAAACAGAATTACGACAAAAGCGAAATCGAAAAGATTTCCCATAAAAATGCTGAAAAATTCTTTAAACTGTAGATAAAATGAATCTGATTAAACAACTGCCCATTCCAATTTCCGGACTGATTCTTGCATTGGTGTCTACCGGAATTTTACTTCAGGACATAAATCCTTATTTGAAATACATATTTGGAACCATTGGAGTTATTTTAATTATCTCTTTAATGCTTAAAGTCATTTTATATCCCGGCGAAGTAAAAAATGATTTGAAAAATCCTATAATTTTAAGCAGTTCGGGCACATTTTCCATGAGTTTGATGCTTCTATCTACATACTTCACCGGATTTTCATCAAGTTTTGCATTTGCCATATGGATAATTGGAGTAGCACTTCATATTCTGCTAATGATTTACTTCACCTATCGTTTTATCATTCGTGAATTTAATATTTCTACAGTCTATCCAACATGGTGGATAGTATATGTTGGAATAACAATGGGTTCAATAACAGCACACTTTTTCGGATTGTCAAAAATAGACCACATATTCTTTGCAATAGGATTCATATCAATGATTTGGACAACACCCCTTGTTGTATATCGCTATATCAAATGCCGCAATATCCCCGATATGAACAAACCTCTAGTATGCATATTCACCGCATTATACAGCATACTGATTGTAGGATATGCAAACTCTGCAGAACTCATATCCAATGAATTCATCTTTGGCTTATACGCATTATCATGCTTATTTTACATCTTTGCAATATACAAGTTCATTTCATATAATAAACTGGACTTTTATCCAAGTTTTTCTGCATTTACATTTCCATTCGTAATCAGCGCAAGCGCCACAAAGGAAATAGTTAAAATCAGTTCAAATTTAATGATAAATAATTTGCTTACAATAGAAACAACAATAGCTACGCTACTTGTAGTCTATGTGCTTATACGATATATAAAATTCTTAAAAATAGTTGGAAGTAGAAATTAATCTACTTATCCTTTGTTTACAACCTTAACTTTTTTAGGAGCAATGATAATTAGATTCTTATCTTCACTGCGTGAAAGCAATAATGCCTGAACGCCATATCTTGCCCTCATCTGGTTGATTTTATCTCCAGCCAATTTAAAGTTAGGTGCACTTTCTTTTTCTAAAAATGATAAATCCAAAATCACAGGATTTTTCTCTTCGATTACCTGATCAACAACATAGTTAATATCATCGATGGTTTTTGGCCTGATTAAAACAATCTCATAATATGATTGTTCCGGAGTAATCACAAAAACGTCATCATCATAAACAGGTTCCTGTTTTGGTGTAGGCCTAGGAGTAGGTCTTTGAGCAGTCTGATGAGTAGGTCTGTACTGTTGCTGCGGATTTGGCCTGTACTGATGTTGTGCATTTGGCCTGTATTGCTGTTGCGGATTAGTCTGTTGCGGATTATTAACTGTTTTTGGTTTTATAAGGTCTTTTATTAACTCCGCAAAACCTGGCCCTTGGTTTTTATTTTTATTATTGGATTCTGTTTCTTCAAAGCCTAAACTTCTTTTTAAATCGTCAGTAAAACTCATTTCAATTACCCCTCTAAATATTCAAGTATAGCATCTAATAATTTTGAAGCACCATTGTTATAGACATCTTCAACCGGCAAATCAAATTCAGATTCAAAGTATTCAATGTCTTCATCAGGTCCGGCATTCTTAAGGTTGATTGAAATACCAACAACTTTTGTTGGTTCAACTGCTTCAATAGCCTTAATCTCTTCACTAATGCCTCTAGGTTCCCTATATGGATGATTAGGTCTGTGTCCAACAATAACTGCATCAGGAGCAGCACCAATTAATATAGCTGCAGACAAACCTCTAGGGTGAGGGTTTCCTTTTTCAGTTAAACTGGATTGACCTTCTATGAAAATAATATCTGGTTGTTTTGTATCCTCTACGTATTTGATAGCAGACAAGACTGCTGATGGAACATCCATAGCAGATAAACTTCCTGCTCTAAAGTTAAAATCAGTCGGTTCTTCCAATCCCATTTCATCAGTTGATATGATTGCTGCGTTTAATCCTCTCTCACCACTAGCTATTCCGAGCATTTTAGTAGTTGTCCTTTTTCCACATTCCTGAGAGGTTCCTCCAACAAAAATTACTGGTGCTTTTGGTTTGTAAGATATTTTTGGTAAAACTTCACATGATTTTTTAGGAGCTACACCTGCAATTTTTTCAACAACGTCAAGTCTTGGACTGATTTCTTTAACAACAACATTCTTGGAATCAGCAAATTTCTTTAAGGATGCATTTTCACTAATTGACAATGATCTAAATGATGTGATAACATTCAAGCCATTATCGATAGCCTGAACCGCATATTTTAAAGCTGTTCCTTCTGCACCAATAGGCAACATTATTACCAATGATTTTGCATCTGGAGCCTCTTTCAAACAGGAATCCAAACTATCTGAAATGATTTTTCCACAATAACTTGTTCCCTGTTTATTTACATTATCATCAATGAATCCTACTGTCTCAATTCCATCAAGATTGGAGAATTTCTCTCCACCTCCACCACAACCAACTACTATGAAGGGATTTAAATCTTGAATTTCTTTTACTGATTTTACTGAATACAAAAATTTCACTCCTATAACTTATAATTTATAACTAACCATGTAAGTTTATTATCTTGAATTTTTCAAAAAATAATTTTCAAAAAAATATTATATTATTAATTATAGCATTTCACACTTATAAAGTATAATGTTTTATTAGTAAAAAAATTATAAATTAACATATATAAATTTAATTAAACTGACAATTTAGGAGAATATTCTCATGAGAAAACCTTATGTAATATTAATTGGAAGTGCATCAGGGATTGGAAAATCAACCATAGCTGCTGAACTTGCAAAATCATTGAATATCAAGCATTTGATTGAAAGTGATTTCATAAGAGCGGTGGTTAGGGGAATTATCGGTAAGGAATATGCTCCAGCACTTCATAGCTCTTCATATGATGCATATAAAAACTTGAGAAATAAGAACAAGTACAGCAATTACGAGGAATTGGTGGCTGCCGGATTTGATGAACATGCAGCATCAGTCATTCCGGCTTTGGAAAAGATTATACAGCGCGCAATTACTGATTATGATGATATAATCATTGAAGGAGTCCATCTGGTACCTGGACTAATCAATATTGAACAATTTGAAGATTATGCCAATGTTTACTTTTTCATATTAAGTTCTGATGAGGAATCCCACAAGGAAAGGTTCGTAAAAAGGGCAGTTCAGATTCACAGAGGTGGAAAACAACTGGATTTCTTCAGGGAAAATAGAATTATCCATGACCATCTCATAACCCAGGCACGTGCAAACAATGTGAATATCATCAATTCACAGTCAATTGAATCCACATTGGAACAGATTTTAGGAATCATTAATAAATCCTGCGCAACAATCAAACTAATAAACGGCATAGACGAGCTGGAAGATGTAATTGACATCATAATTAACAAGAACGGCGGTTGCCTGGAAGAGATAACCTACATCATGAAAGGATTTAAGGAGCCGCTAACACGCCACATTGGCGTTTGCGATAGTGATTCGGCTGCCAGATTTATAGGAAAGATTAATGAGGATGAAGATAAAAAAGAATATTTAACTGAATTGTACAAAATATCACAATATCGTGAAACTACCGTATGCGCTTCCAATCCTGAGAAGCTTGATAAAATTATTAAAGAATTAGATGACAAAGGATATGTTTTAAATGAATGATGAGACTATTAACGAAATGATTATTAAATGTCCTGCATGTGGAATCGAAGGTGTGGCAAAATCAATAATGAAACAGCTCGAAATTCCTCACTTTGGCGAAGTGATGGAAACAACAATCCAATGCCCATCCTGCGGATTCAAACATTCAGACATCATCGCACTTGAACAGAACGACCCTGCAAAATATGTTCTTGAAATAAACAAAAACACCTTATCCGTCAGAGTGGTCAGATCACAGTCCGCCACAGTAATCATACCTGAAATTGGCGTTAAAGTAGAGCCTGGACCAAAATCAGAAGGATATGTGACAAATGTGGAGGGAGTTCTTACCCGTTTTGAAAGTGCTGTAAAAAGAGCGTTGAATTTGTTTGAGGACGAAGAATCTCAAAAAAATGCTAAAAATACTCTTGCTCAAATTCGTGAGCTTATTAAAGGAAATTCAACAGCCACATTAATCATTCTTGATCCGTTTGGACAAAGTAATGTGATTAGTGAAAGTGTTGAAGTCTTGGAAATTCCTGAAGAGGAATTGCATGATTTAAAAACAGGTTTTAGTTATATAGAATAGAAAAAGAAGAAGGATTATTCTTCTTCATCTTCTTCATCATTTGCTGAAAAGTTAACAATTGAATCTTCTTCAGCAACGTCTTTTAATTTTAATGTTCTTTGTACATCCATAGCTAATGCGTTACAATCTGCTTTAATAGCTTCTAAATGTAAAAGAATTCTTTCTTTTTCTTGGTTAATTCTTTCAATGTTAGTGTATGGATAAACAGATTCTTTAAGCATTTCATATTCAATAGTTGTGTATGGATATTCGTTTAATTGTTTACATACATTTTTTAAAACTTCGCCTAAGAACTTATTCATTTCCACTTTTACTCTTTCCCTAATCATTTTGTCGTCATCAAGATTTTCTTTCATCAATCTTACAACTTCAGCTTTAGCGAAAGGTAATTTTTCATCATCTTCATCAAAGTATTCTTCGGAAGTTTCTTCAATCATTTCTTCTTCAGCCATAATTACACCTCTTTGATTATTTAATAATATTGAGCGAATTGCTAATTTTTCAAAAAAATTATAATTTCATCAATATCTAACTAATAATTTGTTGGAAGTTTTATATAAAGGTTTTGTTTATTTTATAGAAACGGAGCACTATTCGACTAGTTATTATGTCAACTTATAAAATAATCGAGTCTAAAATTAATAATTTTGATACTTGTAAAATTTTGAAAAATCGTTTTAAAAAAATTAAAAAAAGTAGCATCACTGCTACTTTAAATTATTTTCTTTTTGAAATACTGATACTTACGAATTTCAAAGAAAGTATTAATGAAACAATCAATACCGCCAACGGATTGGATGTTGGGTGTTTTTCCAGAACACTTTCCTTATTGGAATTCATAGCTTTAGTTTTTTCATTTTTCAGCTTATTGTCCGGCACTTGAGGTTTTTTGTCAACTTTAACTACTGCATAATCCACATTATCTTCCAAATTAGGATCATAGTTATCGCTTGTTATTGAAACGATGTTTTTGACTATTCCGTTTCCTGTAGCAATAGCTCTGATATGCAATGATGCTGATTCGCCATATCCAAGTGAATCAATGGTCCACTCATTGGTAAGCCTGTTAAATTTCCCTTTATTAAGTTTATATGATTTCAACCTAAGAGATTTTGGCAATTTATCCTGCACCTTAATGTTGAATGCATTATCAGGGCCGTTATTGACAACCTCTATGACATAATCAATTACATCACCAACAGAATAATTGTATTTTGAAGCGATTTTTATAACTGACAGATCACTTGCAGGGGCGATGAAAATTGATTGCTCATCATAATTATTATTTGAATCCAAATCCAATTCATCACTGACAACGTTCACCCGATTTACGATTTTTCCGGTTGACTGGACCATACAGATTATATTCAACTGCCTGGATTGGCCAACATCCAGGTTTCCAACTTCCCAAATACTGCCGTCATAATCACCATCAGATTCTATAAATACCAATCCTTCAGGCAACTCGTCATAAACCATGACATTTGTTGCGTCGTTCGGTCCGTTGTTGAATACTATTACAGTCCATTTTACCATATCTCCATAATTCGGCATTTCATTGTCCACTAATTTTGAAACGAGCAGGTCAGCAACAGGTTTAACATTTATGGTATAGTTATCCTGATTATTTGATTCAATCCAGTCATATTCCATACAACTGACATCACCAAATAATGTTTTCTCGCCCAAAGTGTTGGAGACTGTTGTGAGATTGAGATAAACCACTTCAACCACATTTAAAGAACCGATTTTCCATTCACCACCATTGTATTCCCCTTTAGTTAAGTTATGTCCTATTACAACCAGCCCTTCAGGAACAATGCCATACATGATCACATCTGTTCCGTTATCTGGACCGTTGTTTTTAACTGTGATAATCCAAGTGACATTATCTCCAAAAAATGATTCGTCACTGTCTGATTGAACAGTAACTTCCAAATCAACAGATAACGGCACATCAATGGATTGGTTGGAAACATCATTGCTTTGATTAGAATCATGTTCATCCGCATGAATAGCTGCAATATTGATAATCTTTCCTGTTTTGTTGACTTTGGTGATGATTTCAAGGTATTGTGTTTCATCCTTTTCCAAGCAGCACATAGTCCATATTGAATTATCATAAAATCCTTTAGTTGCAGTATAGTTAATTAATATCAATCCTTCAGGCAATGCATCATCAATATAAACGTTGGTTGCTTTATCCGGTCCATTATTGGAAATGATTATTGTCCATTTAACCAAATCCCCATAATTAGGATTAGTTTCATTTACAGTCTTAATAATTGATACATCAGCGGATTTTTCAACATCCACTGTTTCATTATCCTCGTTGTTTGTGAGATTATAGTCATGATTGCTGGATTTAACTGAAACATTGTTTTGAATCAGTCCGGTTGCATTAACAATACATTCTATATTTAAGGTGCATGATTCTCCGTTATCTAATCTGCCGACATTCCATTTTCCGGTTATTGGATTATAACTTCCCAAACTATCATCATCAAACCAGATTAATGAATCCGGAAGCAAATCCTCCACAACAACATCATTAGCATCATCAGGCCCATTGTTTAAAACAGTGATTGTCCAAATGACATGACTGCCATATCCAGGCTCTGAGTCATCAACTGATTTTTCAACTACTAAATCACTTGCAGGATAGACAAAAACCATCTCATCATCCCGGTTATTGCTTAAATTATAATCGTATTCTCTGGATGTGACATTTGCAGAACTTAAACAGTCCCCGGTTACATTAGCTCTAGTTATTATGTCTATGCTTATGCTGTCGCCTGCATCTAATGATT
>OMSA01000023.1:3911-16070 GCA_900313645.1 uncultured Methanobrevibacter sp. | reverse complement strand
AATATTGACTGGAAATCAAAGGCGTTCTGGAAAATCAGCATAAACATGGATGGTATATTCTGATAGTTTATTAAAATTACAATCAAAGCCACGATGACATAGGAAACTCCCATTAGCGGAACGACGGTACTTGTGATTTTAACTATTCTATTTCCTCCGCCTAAAAGACAATAAGCGGTTACAGCGGCTATAATCAGTCCGATAACCAAAGGAGTTGTGTGGGGATTGTAAAATGGATAGTCAATAAATGTTGACTGAAGGTTATATGAACATAACAAATTGAATCCGACTGCATATGTTGCAATCAAAAATAAACAGAAAAGTATTGCTATTTTGTGCTGTTTTAAGCCCATTTGGATATAATATGCAGGACCACCGTAAGGATGGCCATCACTGTCCTTTCTTTTATAAATCTGGGCTAGTGTACTTTCAATAAATGCTGAAGACGCACCTATTATACACATAAGCCACATCCAGAAACAGGCTCCCGGACCACCAAGACATATTGCTGTTGATACACCAATGATGTTTCCTGTTCCTACCCTGGAAGCTGTTGAAACCAGCATTGCCTGCAGGGAAGAAACTGAACCTTTCTTTTCTGATGGCTCAAGAAGAATCCTTAAGGACTCAGTGAATAATCTAATTTGCACTCCCTTTGTTTTGATTGTAAAGTATAATCCTGCCGCAGCCATGACAATAATCAGGATAGGAAAATACATAACGCTGTCAATTTCATTTAGAATAAAAACTATATCAAGCATAACTACACCCATAAAGTTCCATATTTGAATAGTATTTCTTAAAAAAGTTGAACTTAATTATAAGTAATTATATATTTGACATTTATATTATTAATAAATTATAGAATAAGTTTGTGATTCACCAATCTTTCAAATCCTTATAGGTCATATCGGCACTAAGGGGAGTTAGGCTTGGTCTTTTTTCAGCCATTAATGCATATCCGTCACTGCCTTTTTCATATTCCTTAACAAGATCAGATGTAATCATAATTAAATCTTCATTTTCCTGATTTTCATCCAATGGATAATTGAAAATTTCGTGTTTTTCCTCATCTGTGCTGTCGATGACTTTCTTGTCAAGCATCTTATGGGAGAGATGAGTAATCATAACATCCTCGGATTCATAGTTTGACGGCACATTCAAGTTAAACAGGTCAACGCCCTCAGGAAAACCCTTTTCGATAATCTTTAAAACAAGCTCATGGAGGACTTTTTTGGCCAGTGTGAAATCATAATCAACATACCATTCGCCGTTTTCATCCTGCTTGAATGAAGTTTTAGGGTCCATAAAAAGAGAAGCTGCAATTGCAGGTATGCCCAGACTCACCGCTTCAAGGGCTGCACAGACTGTTCCTGAAGAAGTGATATCGCAGCTTATATTGACTCCCTGATTTATTCCTGTTATAACCAGATCGGGCTTTACATCCATCACGTAATCTGCACCGACAACAACCGCATCTGCAGGGCTTCCTGAAACAGAATAGGCTTTGCTTCCGTCTTCAAGCTTGCAGTTGGTGAGCTTCAGATGTTTGAATAATGTCAGTCTGCGCCCGACACTGCTGTTGTTTTTGTCAGGTGCAACAACATAAACATTGCCCAAATCTTCAACAGCCTGTTTTGCGGCTAAAATTCCGGGTGCAAAAACACCATCGTCATTTGATATCAGGATATTCATATTATTTCAAATCCAAAAAGTCGTTAATAATATTATATAATTCATATTTTAAATAGTATTTTGAAAAAAAAAGAGAAAAAAATTAAATTGATTTAATGATATCATACAGTTCAGGAATTACCTGTTCGAATTTAACTCCGTATGCATGATTTTCATCACCAATTGTTTTTTCTATTGCCTTTTTGGTAAATTCGCCTGCAATTTTTGCAGATTCGCTAGGTGTTTTACCAATCATTGTTGATCCGACAAATGCGGAAGCAAAGACATCTCCGGTTCCGTGGGATGCATAATCAATCCTGTCATTATATACGATGTCTATTGTATCTTCTATTTTATCTAAAACAATCATGCCTAACTGATTGTTGTCATCTGCATATCCCTTTAGGATAACGTATCTTTTTGTGAATGCAGACAGTTGCCTGGCCATATCAATCATTTCATCTTTTGTGAAATCAGGCTTCCAAGGTTTATGTAGCAAGAAGCAGGCTTCTGTTGTGTTAGGTAAAATATAATCTCCCAACTTACACAGCTCACCCATCTTGTCGGCAAATTCCTGGTCAAATACGCTGTAAAATTCGCCGTTATCTGCCATAGCAGGGTCAACAAATATAAGTCCGTCGGATTTTAATCTTGAATCTAGAATATCTTTGATATAGTCCAACTGCTCAATTGATGCAATGAATCCTGTATATATTGCATGGAAATCGATTCCTTCCTTTTCCCAATGTTTGCGGATTTCAGGTAAGTCTTCTGTTAAATCCCTAACAGTAAAGTCTGTAAATCCTGCAGTATGTGTTGATAATACTGCTGATGGGAGAATAGCGGTTTCTATTCCGAATGCAGAAATTATAGGTAATGCAACGGTTATTGAGCATTGTCCAAAACAAGATATATCTTGTATTGTTAAGATTTTTGTATTTTCGTTCATTTTTTCAACCTAAATTTTTTTTACTGTCAATATAATCTTTTATTTTATTCTTAATAAACTTTTATTATTCTGTGGAATTTTTATGCAATACTCTAAATTTTGTGATTTAACAAAATTTATATATTCTCCAAAATAGATTTAAATATATTCTAAAAAAACGTAAAAGGGGGTTAAAATATTCAGATAAAGCATCTTAAACTATTAATTTTATTCATATTAATGCTATTTTTACTTATTGGTTCCGTTAGTGCCCTAGATACTTCTGGCATTGCTGAAAATTCAATTGACAGTCAAATTGACAATGATGTTTTGAATACTCCTTCAAACTCACAATTGGATAATGACAATCTATCAGCGCCAAATGATGATGATGACTTATTGTCTGGGGAGAGCTCAGAGAGTATTCTATCAGATGATTCCGATGGAGATGAGCCAGCAGATGAAAATGTTTCATTTAGTCCTGTTACCAAAACAAATTATATCATCAACCAATATTTTGTTGTAAAGCTTTTGGACAAAAACGGTGTTGGCATTTTTAATAAAACCGTCTACTTTACAATAAACGGTAATACTACTGCGGTTCAGACTGACAATGATGGAGTCGTCAAGTTTCTCATCACAATCAAAAAAGGAAATTACATTATCTCTTATAGTTTTAATGAAACAGGTTACACTCCAATAAAAACTAACAAAAAGATTTTGGTGCTTTCAAAACCTGTTTCTGTAATTACTGGTTTTAACCGTACAATCTATGCGGGGCTTTACTATACATATACTGTTGCTTTAAAAGCCGACGGCATTCCTCTGCCTGGACGGGTAGTCAAATTCGTTTTCAAGAAAAAGGTATATACCAGAAAAACAAATTCAAAGGGTTATGCCACACTGAAAATTTATGTAACCAGAGGCAATTACGCCATAGGTTATTATTATTACGGTGAAGATAATATCCGTTCATCCAAGGGCCTTTCTAAAGTGTCTGCAGTATATATAAAAAATCCTTATAAGACCAGATACAGGACAGTTGTTATTGATGCCGATGGAGGATTTTCAAAGTTCTTTTTAAGGGATATAGCCAATAAGCTTAGAAAATGCGGATGGAGGGTCATTGTCAAGGGAATCGGACCTGGACAGCACAGTAAAAATTATAAGCTGGTTAAAAATGCTGTTTACATGCCGTTTTATAACGGTTTATGTGCAGGTACAATATATGAAATGCCATTAAAGTATTATGATGGCGTTATTAAAAGAAACAAAGCAGTTCTTGCTCCTGCATGGTTTACAAAGGATTGGGTATCAGATCGCATGAAACAGTATCGAAATGATATAACCAAGATTAAGTTTCTAAAACGTGCATGGGACGATAATTTTATGCAGTCTAGATTTAAGGGATTGTCATATCCTGCAAACTATATGACCAAAAACAATATCAAATATTGTGTAGGCGATACAACATACAGAATTGTAGAGCAATTTGTTTGTGGTGGCTGGGTAGCCTACCACAAATGAATTGACTTTTTCTTTTTTTATCTATAAGTATTTTAAATGTAAAAAACATATTATAATCTAAAGTTATTTTTTTAAGTTGGAATGAATGATATGAATTTGGATAGACTAATTGGCAATACACCAATGATAAAGATTAATTATGAATATGAAGGAAAAGTTGGAGGTATATATGCCAAGCTTGAATTTTACAATTACACCGGAAGTATCAAAGACAGGATTGCTTCTTATATTCTGCAAAATGAAAGGAAAAACGGCAATTTAAAAGAAGGCCAGCCGATAGTGGAAGTTACAAGCGGAAATACAGGCATCTCATTTAGTGCAATCGGTGCTCTTTTAGGCCATGACGTTCATATATTCATGCCTGACTGGGTTTCAATCGAGAGAAGAAAACTCATTGAAATGTATGGCGCTCACGTACATCTTGTATCCAAAGAGGATGGGGGATTTAAAAAGGCACTTGAACTTGCACAGGAGTTTGCCGATGAGCATGATGCTTTCAGACCGTGCCAGTTTGACAATGAACTTAATGTGGAAGCGCAATATAAAACTACCGGTCAGGAAATCATTGATGCTGTAGATGACATCAACGCTTTTGTTTCAGGAATCGGAACAGGGGGAACATTGATAGGTATTGGAAAAAGATTAAAGGACCATAACCCAGATTCCACAATATTTGCTTTAGAGCCGTCCACACTCTCAATTCTTAAGATGGGCATGCAGGAAGGAAGCCATATGATAGAGGGCATTGGTGATGACTTTATTCCAAGCATTGTTGATCAGGACATCATTGATGATATTGTCCTAATCGATGATTTGGATGCAATTAACATGTCCAAAAGGATTGCTAAGCAGTTCGGTTTGGGAATTGGTATATCCAGTGGAGCTAATTTTTTAGCCAGTGTTTTGGTTGATTGTGAAGATTTGAAGGTGGCTACTGTCTTTCCGGATGACAACAAAAAATACATCACCACAAAGCTGTCTGAAGAAATCGATAACGATTCAGCCCTTATTTCAAACAAAGTCAAATTACTTGATTTTGAAGTTATCTAATTTTTTTCTTTTTTTATAAATATTTTAAATTTTTAGGCATACCTAAATATTTATATATCATAAATTCCTTACATATAATTAGTAATAATAAACGGAGGAAAAGCATGATTATTGGAATAGAAAATCTTAAACAAAAGCAAAAAGAAAAAGAAGAATCCGAAGATTAGTTCGGATTATAAGTCGTAGTGAATGTTGTGAAGCTTGTAAAGACAGACTGAACTGCTTGAAGGGAATGCGTAAATCATGTAATCAAGCTCTTCAAGTGTGATCTTTTTATTTATAATGAATGCGAACATGTTCGCAACATTTTCAGCATCCGCCGCGTAAATCTCGGCACCGACAATCTGTAAATCCTTATCCACTATTACCTTTGCTTCAGCTGTTGTATCGTTTTTAAGTTCCAGGGAATATGATTTGCCGTATTTAATCTGGTGAACTTCATATTCATCACTGCTTTCAGCAACATAAGCCGGAACACCTACTGTAGCTATTCTTGGAATGGTGTATGCAACGGCAGGAACAACAGGATAGGTTATCTCATCAGCCTCACCAAGCAACTCTTTAGCCAGATATTTTGACTGATGTATTGCAACTGTTACCAGTTTTGCAATGCCTGTATCTGCAACGTCTCCTACAGCATAAATGTTTTCAACGTCTGTTTGAAGATGGCCGTTTACTTTAATGCCCGCTTTGGAATAGGTCAAACCGACATTTTCAAGACCAATGTCAGCCACGTTGGCTTCTCTTCCCATTGCTGCTATTACATAGTCACCTGTAAGTGATAGGCCGCTTTCCAGATGGACTGTAAATGCATTTTCATATGCTCTGTTGTCTATTTTTGCATCAGGATCTCTTAAATCATCGTCACTGTTTAGTGCATTTTCAACGTTGAGGATTCTTTTTTCAGGGTCTTTTATTTCGACATTGCTTATTACTTCACTGACTGTCTGGTTGAAATGGAAACTGATGTTTTTGTCTTTGAGTATTTCTATTACTTTTTGAACGTATGGTTGGTGGAAGTATTTCAATGCCATGTCGCCCCTGATGATTACATCTGCACTGTGTCCGGCTTCTGCAAGAATTGATGCAAATTCCATACCTACAAAACCGGCTCCGATAATGATTGCATGTTTAGGAAGCTCATCGATATCCAGAAAGTCTGTACTGTCGTGAAGATACTCCTTACCCTTGATATCTGGTATTACAGGCTTCAGGCCTGTGGCAATGACAATTTTATCTGTAGTGTATGTGTCATCTCCCACTTTAACGGTATGCTCATCAACTATAACTCCTTTTCCGTGAGCTACATCAAGGTCATACTCTTTAAATTTGCCGTCCAGAAACGGAGCCATATTGGCTATTCTTTTTCTTTTGAACTTCATCAATGCCGGCCAGTCAACCTCAAGGTCTCCAGATTTACCAACGCCTTCGAAGTTATCGGCCAGTGCCTTGATTTCATATGGTGCATCAAGCAACGCTTTTGAATTGCATCCTCTGTTTGCACATGTTCCGCCGTATAGGCTCTCTTCAATGATTAATATCTTTAAACCGGCTTTTCTTAAAAATCGTCCGCCTTGCCATGCTGCGTTTCCGCTGCCTATATAAATTACATCATAATCCATATTAAACCTCAAAAATAATATTTGTATTAACTTATACAAAGAATAATTAATATAGTTAACCAATATTTAATATAAATAACCATTAAACGTGAAAGCATGAGCAGAAATAAGATAATAATAATTGCACTAGCATGTCTGATTATTGCCGGCGGCGTGATATATTCAGGATTATTGAATTCAAATGAAATCACATACACCACATTGGCAAATTCAAGTATCGGAACCGTAGAAGTTGGCATTTCAGGAAATGCGAATGCTTCAAAATGCATAGCCATTATAACCGGAATCCATCCAAGGGAAACATTGTCAATAGATCCTGAAATCAAGGCGGCAAAGGAATTCGGAAATGATGATGTTAAAATAATTCACTACAAGGTCACAGTTACCGAAAACCCAACCGATTATGATAAGGGAAGGGCAAACGGAGAGGCACTGGTGCATGATTATGTAAATCCAGATGTAACCTCATCAGATGCCGATGCAGTGATTATCAGCCATTCCCACAATCCGAATTATGGCGAGGGCTTTTATGTTGCAACCCCTGAAATGGATGACGCTTCAGTAAGCATTGCAGAAAAAATCAGCCAAACAAGCGATTTCAATTATTATCCAGTAACCGGAAATGAGACATACAAGTCAACATCTGCAGTTCTTGTATCAAAACCGATAGCACAGGCCGGCTATCCTACATTTGTATATGAAATTCCTGAGGACATCTGGGAGAGCACATCAACTGAAAAGACAAAGGAGCTCTTTGGTTTAATAGCTAACTACATTGATTGATATGAAAGAATATTTGGACATGGGAAAGAACGGTCAGACCACATTTAAGGTTTCAAAAACTCCCATTATTGAAAATCTGATTAAACAGAAGAGGTTTGATGACGCATTAACAGAAATAGATCTGATTTTAAAGTCAGATTATAGTGATGTCAACCTGAACCTTAAGGGAATCATTTTGGATAAGCTCTCTAGATTCAGCGAAGCTATTGAATGCTTCAGCAAAGCCCTAAACATTAATGATGCTGAAGATTATCACTTTAACAAGGCAAACTGCTATTATGACTGGGCAAAAGTTACATTTTTTCCTGAAGGGGATTACACAAAAGCATTGAATCTGATTGAAGAAGCGTTAAATGCTCTTCCTGAAAATCACGACCCGTCAGAATTTTACTTTTTAAAGGCTGAAATTCTTGAAGCATTAAATGAACTAGCTGAAGCTCAAAAGGCCTATCTAACTGCATATAAGGAATTTGATAGGCTCAAAGAACTTGAAGAGCAAATGGACTATTTGGCCAACACTTCAGACACTCTGATAAATATTGTCGGTAGCAGCTTTTATGATTTCACTCCAGAAAAGGGGCTTGTTGTTGATTTGGCAAGGGACGGGGAAAACGAACATGACCCTGATGCAATAGCCGTTTTAGTGGATGGCGAAAAAATAGGATATGTTGCAAACAGCGAATACACGCTTATTAGTGAAGTTAAAAGTGCAACTGATATTCAAAACATGTTACAGGACAATCAGAAAGCTGAAATACTGTTTACCTATCTGGGAGAGTATGTTATTGCCAAACTGATATATATTTAAATATTCTTTTTTCCATATTATTAACCAAGAAATTTAGTGTGTGATTAAAAATGAGCATTTATGATGACTTTTCAGATATTGTAGTTGGAGAGGAGGAAGTTTCCTGTCAGGCAGTATTGGAAGTGCTAAAACAGTACTGCGCCACCATATCAGTATTTGACCTGATGGCAGTCAATGCGGAAATGATTGAGGAAAGCAAATACGTTCAGGAAAATTACAAGGATAAAAGTCACGGAGTATATGCCAAATATTTTTTAGGTCGAATTAAAGAAATAAGGGATGACAACACAAGCTATGAGAGAAATATTGATAAGGAGGACTTCATCGATTCGGTTGCCACCTTAAAAACATATCATGAAAACGAATCATCAATCTCAAAGACCAAATTTCCATTGATTTATGGAATTGTATCATTATACACCACATATATTTTAGAAGAACCGATCCATCCTGTCGGGACTCCATTTCCGGGCTCTTTAAAGGTTGAAGAAAAGGATGGGATGTTTTACTGTCCGGTAAAAGATGCCAATCTCGAATCACCAAATGCAGTATGTAAAATGTGCATTGCAGAACAGCTTGATTTTTAATTTTAAGATTCTAACGATATTTAAGCCCCATTTTGAAAGCGTCATCAATCTTTTCACCGGTCTTGTAATAAGAATGGGTTATATCATCATATGCCAATGGGTCAAGCAGTCTGAAATCAATCTTGTTTTTCTCATTCAATACACTTTCGTCCGCCTTGACATTGACTATTTCACCGGTAATCTGTGTATGGGATCCGACTTCAGCAACATGCATCACTCGGCATTCTAGGCAAACCTTAAACTCATCTATTATTGGGGCGTTTACATATTCCGCCTTTTGATGGGTGAAGCCAATTTTGGATAATTTGTCTTCATCATATCCTGATTCGATTCCAAGATAATCCACTTCACTGGCATGCTCAACACTTGGAAAGGCAAGGCAGAACTCTTTTTGAAGCAGTATGCTTTTTAATGTCTTTCTTTTCAGTGTTGAATTGATTGCAATCATCACTGCAGGGGGATGATGAGAGCACATTGTTGCAAAAGCCAGTGTGCATGCATCTGCATTTCCGTTTTCATCATAAGCGCTTGCAACTACTGCAAGTGCGGGATACATCATTGTATGCTTTTTTACGTTAACTTTCATGATAATGACTTTTATATTAATATAGCATTTTTGAAGTTTCAGTTACTCCATTTCCTGCTTAATTCCTTGTCATCGAATTCAGAATATTCTTTGCACACTTTGTATTTCTCTGATACGTTTTCTTCAAAGAATTTTAAACAGTAATCCTTTTTAGGACTATAATTTTCACAGTTTTCATGTATATTCTCACTCATTCTTTCACTTCCATTATATTCATATTTCAACGTTTTAGGAAACTAGTAATGTATGAATACTAATCTCCAAATCATTTATATTATTACTTAAATACTTTGTTTTAAATATTTCTTTAGGAAACATTCAGTTCAAACATGATGATTATTAAAAAATATTAGATGCCTATGACTTCAATATGCTCTTCCTTTTTAAAAGATTTATCAAAAGTAACTAATTTTTGAATATCATGCTCAAGCATGGTTGTAATAATGCCAGAATCAGTAAAACCCAATTTTCCACGATGTTTGTTAAAAATGGACATTGTTTTACTATTGTAATTGATAACATTATATTCATTGATTATAGTAAAATTATCTATTAAAAAGTTAAACATTATTTCTGCTTTGATAGAATCTCCTTTATTATTTGAAACTGTAACAATTTCATTAACAACGCTGTTGTTAATGTAACAGTCTTCAGATAAAATATTTTTTAATTCTACTGCAGATTTGTAATTGTCATCGTTTTCAAAAGCTAAAGCTATTATGAATGATGTATCTAAGAATACTTTATCTGTCATATTACTTATATAACTCCTTTTTTAGTTCTACACTATTTGTGGGTTCGGTTTTTATTAAACCTATAATATCATCTACGCTTACTTTTTTCCTAAAATTAACTTTTGGGTTTCCTTGTTCATCTATTCCCCATTCAACTACAGTATCTTTGTTTACACCAAAAGTTTCACGGACTTCTTTAGGGATAGATGTCTGAAAATTTTTATAAATTTTGGTGTGAGCTAGAATCATCTTTTTTACTCCTTTTTTATCAATAATATGCTTTTAATGGTTCTTTGGTAATGCACAAATAGCATCAAAACTAATTATGTCAGTCAGAATATATAAATATATCTGTTAAAAAAATAATTATGATAAAAAAAATATAACAGAAAATGATTTTAGAAATTTCATTTTTAGAAAAAAGATGCATGTAAAACAGTTTAATATATATTTACACTTTCCATATTAATAAAAATCAAGTGAACTATCTTGTTAATGCAAATAACAATTAATTAAAATAGATGAAAAATTATAAGATTCAATTAAAATTAAGATAGAATTAATATAATTAAATGATTCTGAAGAGATAAAAATTGAAAAAAATAAAAAAAATAAAAAATAAAATAGTTAGAATGAAATACCTGGATAAATACCTTTAAGGCTAAAGGAGTTAGTATTCCAATTAACTATCTTTCCAAAACTGTTTCTGGTACTTGTACCATCAACGACATACCAATAATCATTGATTAAAACTTGAGCCCATACGTGACCGTAGGTACTTCCACTTGAGAATGTACATGTACCGTGTACGTATCTTGCAGGGATTTTTGCAGTTCTAAGCATTGAAATTAACAGGTGTGCTTGATCTACACAGTTACCTTTCTTAGCATTTAATGTTCCAGCAGCACCATATTTGGTGTCATAATAGAAACTGTAAGTAATGGAATCTCTTACATAGTTATAGATTGCTGTTGCTTTAGCTAAGTCAGTAGTTAAACCGCTTGTCAGTGAATCAACAACATTCTTAATCGCATTGTTATTTATCGGACAATTGGTTGTAGCTTTAAGATATATGGATATGTCTGCAACAGTGTTTTTCTCATTTAAACCGGTACCTGATTGTGAACCGCCATTGCCTCCTGATCCATAAGTAATTACAACATAGTTTGGTAAATAATTGTCATTGTTCTTGTAAAATGCTAAAACTCTGGAAAATGCGTCAACTACTTCTGTAACAATAATCTTTCCAACAGGGGAAGTTGCATAATTAGGAAGTGTTTTATGGTTTATAATATAATTTGCAACATTTTTCGCTACAGTGATATAATCAGCTTTTTGCAATTGTCTTGAATTGATTGTATCTCCTGTAGGGGAAGCTGCATTATTAACTCCGTAAATAATGTCAATATCCTTATTGTTGTTGTTTCCCAGTTGATAAATAGCCTGACTCATTAAATACAGGAATTCCGGTATAGTAAATGAGATTCCTCCTGCTGTAACAGTAGTTGGAAGCTTGTTATAGGTACTGTAATAAGTTTTTAGATTAATTGAACCAGTTAAAATATTATTAATGGATATTTTTGGCACTTTCAATATATTCAATTTAACACTGTTTGATTGAGGAGCATTGTCATTGTCTCCTGCATAACTGTATCCGATTGTCATCTCTCCAACAGTCTGCAGGTTTGCTGAATATGTAGCATAACCTTTGGAATCTGTTGTAGCGGTGTAGTTTTTGGAATTAATTGTAAATTGAATAGTCTTTCCTGCTAAAGGTTTATTATTGGAATCGAGTACCAATACTTTCAAATCATGTATTCCCTGGTTAAGGGTTGTTTCAGTTTTCCATTCAAGAGTTGT
>OMSA01000023.1:0-3898 GCA_900313645.1 uncultured Methanobrevibacter sp. | reverse complement strand
ACATTCAAATTAATCGGCAATGAAACTAATCCGTTGGAATTGGTGGTTCTGGTGAATTTGGCACTATTAATAGTTAATGTAACTTCCTTATTTGCAAGAGGCATATCACCTGATTTTAAAGCAAGAACGAATGGAGTTCTGGCACCATAACCAAAAGTGGTTGTACTTTTTACAGTAAAAGTAGGATTCTTGCTTGGTATGATGGTGACTTTGCTTTTCAGAGTTGAAGCTTTGTAATTGCTGGTTTGAGCAAATGAATATATGATTAAGTAAGTTCCATTGTCCAAATCAGGTAACTTAAGGCTTGCTACACCTAAACTGTTGGTTTTAGCAGTATAGGTTTTATAGTTAATTCTGAAACTGACGGTCTGTCCCGCAGGCGGGATATTGCCGTAGTGATCTGTCAATTTGACTGAAACGTATTTGGTATCAGACTTGAGGAAAGTATATTGATCGGCAGTTAATACAGTATTTGCTACTCTAACTACCCTGATATTATTAGTTCTATTTAATCCATCAAGATTGTAGGAAACAATTTGATATGTGCCTACATTAAGATTATTAAGTGCTAAAGTTGCCACACCATTAGCGTTGGTTTGAACGGTGTATAGTTTTCCGTTTAACCTGAATTTAACGTTTTTATTAGCTAATGCTTTTCCAGCGCTTGTAAAGAATTTTGCTGTAAATCTTTTATTGTCGACTACAACTTTAGTTACGCCTGTAGCGCTGATAGTTGATAATATTTTATAAGTAGTTCTTAAATTATAACCTGTAACAGGATTGACTGCAAGAACAGTGTATGTTCCAGGTTTAAGATTAATGTTTATTGATACAGCACCATTCGCATCGGTCTTGTGGGTGTAAGTCTGACCGTTATACCTTATCTGAACATTGGTATTTGCTAATGGATTTCCTTGGCTGTCATAAAAGGTTGCTGTATATTTTGCAGTTCCTTTATAATATTTAGTAACATTTTTTGCAGTGATGGTCTGGGATACATCAATATTTCCGTCATCACTAATCAAATTATTACTCTCATCTATGTTAGTTGATAAAGTATTTGAATCTTCTGATTCTGAAACATCGTTTTGAGAATCGCTATCAACATTAGAATCATATACACTAACAGAGGATGAATCATCAATACTTTCAGTTAATGGTTCATCATAAACTGAAGTATATGAATCTGCATTATTTACATCACTTGCATATATTGTGCCGACGGACAGCACGACAGTAAGTACAAAAAACAAAGTGAGCAGAATTCGTTTGTTCAAAATAGTTTACCTCCTTAACAAATTTTAACCTTCTACGAGATAATATTCTCGCTTATTTAATATTTAGTATAAATATCTTATATAAACCTTTTTATTACCAATACTTAATTATTTGGATTATTTTTAATGAAATAAGCTTAAAAAATTATGAAAATTAAAAAAAGAGTACAATACTTATTGAATATATCTTAAATAAGATAAAAATAACTGATTAAATTTTATAATATATGATAGTTAGAGATGTCTTATTAAAGCATGTTTATGCTTATTATATAAATATATGTAAATATTGAGTTAGATATATATGAAATTACCTATTTTTAATATACAAATCCATAAATTATTCAATATGGCTCCTTTTTGAATGAAATGGGGGTTGTATAATCCGAATTAAAAAAATTTTAATTTTTCTGTGCAAATGGTTAAAATCATATCATCAAAGTTTTTATTTGTAATAAATATATAATATATTATGAAACAGTCAAAAAGAATTTTTTATTATGATGTTTTAAGGGCAATAGCAATAATCGGGATAGTATTTTGTCACGCTTCCATATCCTTTGTTTCAAAACCCAATATGGTGAACTTGAATTACTTTATCATATCATCAGTTTTTGATTGTTTTAGAGATTTTTCAATACCAATATTTGTAATGCTAAGTGGAGCATTGCTGATTGGTAAAAAAGATACACTTACTGATTTTTTTAAAAGAAGACTCTCAAGATTATTCATTCCTTTTATCTTTTGGGTTGTAATCTATGCGATATACTCATTCATATTCATAAGGCATTCAATAGATCTTAACTATGCATTGGATATATTTTTAGGCGCACCAGGGACATTGGGCGTGGCTTTCTGGTTTGTCTGGATGATAGTCCTTTCATACGTTGGAATATTTATCATTAACAAGGCCATTCTATGGGGAAACGCAAAACATAACGGTTTTGACAAAAAGTTCATTTCACTTCTGACTTTGATATCACTTCTATTTATTGCATGCGTAAGCTATTCACTGTTTAATCCGTATTCATCAAGAATAGTCTATTTCGTCTCATTTTTATCTTATATTGTTATAGGATATTTCATTGCAAATTATGCTCTTATCGGAGAGAGAATCAATGCTAAAGCGATTATTGTCATGACTTTATTGATGTTTGCTGCATCATATGCCTATTACATTTTAAGCTACGTTGTTCCCCATTCCGTCAATGCAAACCAGTTCGTAACTTTAGGATATTTCAGTCTGCTGATACTGTTCATGTCCGTTAACTTCTTTGCATTTTTCAAGTATCTCTCAAAAGCAGGGGCTTTTGATAAAATAGAAAATGGAACTTTAGGAAATCTGATAACAGTCATTAGCAGATACAGCTTTGGAATTTATCTGTCCCACTATCTTGTTTTAAACGCATTGAAAAACAATATTTCCACATTTGTCAACTATTCTAGCCAAAATCCATTATTCTGGATTCCGTTTTTGGTTATCACTACATTAATTATTTGTATCGCCATTTCACTTATTTTAAATAAAATCCCTTACCTCAATAAGTTTTCCGGAAAAGCATAATATTGTTTCAATATTAACTGTTTCATTGGAAACTATTAAATATTTCTTTCAACATATATTCATTCAGGTGATAAAATGGATGATGATATTTTTCAGGGAATTAAAGATAAATCGCCTTTTATTGCATGGATACACAATATCTCTTTAAATCAGCAGAAATACATGAAGATGAAATGCAATGACCTTGATTTGGGCCATGACGTTCGCTATATCATGTTCATATATGACAATCCAGGATGTTCACAGGAAGATCTTGTAAGCATGTTCGGCCAAAGCAAAGGCAACATTGCTAAAATCCTTAAGAAATTCGAGGATGATGGATTTATTAAAAGAGAGATAAATCCTCAAAACAGACGAAAATACATGCTGAATACAACAGATAAAGGAAACGAACTTGTTCCAAAGTTCCGCCAGATTTCTCTGGACTGGGAAAAGGAAGTTGGAATAACAGATCTGGATGCCGATTTAAAAAAGAGACTAGCTGAAATTGCTGTTAACACAATAAAACTTATTGAAGAGGGTAATTAAAATGAAAATAGAATTTGAAACATATATTGTATTAATTTCATTCATAACATCCTTTTTTGCAGTGTTTTTATCCAATGGTATAATCATTGGTGTGCCTGCAATAGCACAGGACTTTGCAATGAATAACGTTATACAAAACTGGGTGCCTACAATATTCTTTTTGGTAGTGGCTGTCTTTACAGTTCCTGCCGGACAGATTTCAGGAAAATTTGGAGTTAAAAAATCACTGCTTGCAGGAATATTGGTATTTCTTGTGGGTTCAATTGGAGCATGTCTTGCATTTTCAACAGAAACCTTTTTAGTATTCAGGATTATGCAGGGAGCAGGAGTGGCATTTCTAAACGTGTCTGCAATGGCTATGGTAGTGCATGCAGTCAAACCGCAAAATAGAGGAAAAGCACTAGGTTTTACAGTAACCGGAGTATATCTTGCAACATCACTTTCACCTGTAATCTGCGGATTTCTGGTACATAATCTGGGATGGAGATCAATGTTTTACTTTGTAATTCCATTTTTGGTGGTATGTATC
>OMSA01000025.1 GCA_900313645.1 uncultured Methanobrevibacter sp. | reverse complement strand
TTTATATAGTAAAGAAATAATTATATAAAGTATGAATAATATAATAACTTTATGTTACTAAAATGATTTTTTTAGTCAAATTTAAATTTATTCACAATTATATAAAAATACTGGAGAATTATTATGGCATTTAAAGACTTGTTTAAATTTAGAAAAGGTCAAACCACCTTTGTATTTGTCGGTGGAAAAGGAGGGGTTGGGAAAACCTCTGTTTCTTCAGCTACTGCGTTATGGCTTGCCAAGCAAGGCAAAAAGACTTTAATCGTATCCACTGACCCTGCACATTCATTATCAGATTCACTAGAAGTTAACATAGGTCCGTATCCTGTTCAAATCACTGAAAACTTATACGGCCTTGAAATCGACCCTGAAGTGGCGATGAGTGAAAAGCAAAGAGAGATTGACAGTCAGAAGTCAATGGCTTCAGCGGACCAGCTTATGGGACTTGACTTTTTGGGAGAGCAGATGGATCTTGCATCATCATCTCCAGGTGCTGATGAAACCGCAGCTTTTGAGGTTTTCCTTCAGATCATGACCACCAATGAGTATGATGCTGTTGTATTTGATACAGCTCCGACAGGCCACACTCTCAGATTGCTGTCATTCCCTGAGGTAATGGACTCATGGGTCGGCAAATTAATGAAGGCCAGGGCGACTCTGGGTTCAGCGGCCAATGCATTAAAGAATATCATCCCGTTCATGGATGCAAACCAGGATGCTCAAACTGCAAAGCAGCTGGATGACACTAAAAAGCAGATAGATGCTGCCAAGGAGGTGCTGGCAGACCCTGAGAGAACAACCTTTAAAATGGTTGTAATTCCTGAAGAAATGTCAATTTACGAATCTGAAAGAGCTATTGAAGCATTGAACAAGTTTGACATCACTACAGACGGAATTATTGTAAACCAGGTAATGCCTGATATCTGTGATTGTGATTTCTGTCATTCAAGATATAAACTGCAGCAGAAGCGTCTTGCCCTTATCGACCAGAAATTCAAGGATCAGGAGATTACTGAAGTTCCTTTGTTCAAGGACGAGGTCAAGGGACAGGAGAAGCTGTTGAAACTGGCTGACATCCTGTATGAAGGCGCTGACAATGATGAAGTGGAGGCTAGCGTTATTCAATTATAAGTGTTTTTTATAGAGTCTAATTAAAAATTTAATTTTTAATAGTATGGTCACTTTTATATGGAAGGAAATAAAAAAGAGTATTTAAGATTAAAAGTAGTTTTGATTTATAATCAAAGGAGAGCTTGATATGGAAGAAGCAAACAAAAGAATTAACCAGATTTTAGCCATGGATGAAGAAGATTATACTGATGAAATCATAGAGGAATTTGTACAAGAACTCAAAGGTGCGAAATTCCTTATTCCTATGGAAGTGGATGAAGAGTCCATAGACCTTGACAGCTTAGGGGAAGATGAAGAAATAGAATTAGGTGATGATGTCGAGTTTGTCATTATAAAAATGGAAGATGAAGATGGTAATGAGTTCATTCCAGTATTCACTGGTGATTTTGAAACAGAAATAGACCTGCCTGGAACTGGTTTGGTCATGGATGCTGAAGATCTTGCTCTTTTATTGTTTGATGAGGAATTGGATAATGAAAAAATGGATTCAATCTACATCAATCCATTTACAGACTATCCTGCTGAAATGGGTTTCTATAACTATTTAGAACTCTTCGACTTGATTGAAATCGAAGAAGTCGAATGTGATGACCCTGATTGCGACGATCCAAGTCACCATCATTAGATCCACATTAAACCCACTTTTAAATGCCACTTTTTAAATTGCCTTCGGCAATTTAAAACCTGGACTAAAAGGGCTCCTGCGGAGCCAAACCCCTTTTTTTATTTTTAATTATTTTTAATCTAATTTTTTATTTTATGCTATTTTTTAAGTTTTTTATTTTTCGTATTTGATTTTTTGAGTTATTTTAAATCTATTTGGTTATTTTGGGTTATTTCATAATCTATTTGGTTATTTTGGGTTATTTTATAAGCAATTCTTTTAATCAACGCACTTTTCACTGGTGTCCTTGCATATGCAGTAGTTGCAGGTATAATATCCTTTGGAATCATCCCTTACTGAGTTTCTGATATCACAATAATAAACGGTTTTTCCATTTTCTTCTACTTCGTGAACTGTATTATTGTCTCTCATATCCATTCCAACAGGGTGCAATGGTTTTTTAGCTATGAAGCTTTTAAAGAAGCATATGTCTTGAATGAATCTTCTAAATTCATTATCACTCTCAGGAGAACAGCCTTCAAAGAAATTATGGAGCTCTTTCTTGAAGCTTTCAATTTCTCCATCATCAACATCAAAATCCATGTCCTCTCTAATCTTGCATGCTTCTATATCCCTGCAGGTTTCAAGATTATGGATTGACAACTGTCTGGACATCGGATTCAAGTCTTCCCTTTTCAAAGATTCCTCTATTCTGGTGGTGTCAAAGTTTTCAATGCTTTCCTTTATTTCATTTAACAATATGCTGGCTTTCATGAAATCACCAATTATAAATTTTTAATTTTTCTTTGGTTCAATTTTTTTATTGTTGGTTGGGTCTATTCTTTATTTTTGTTTGGTCCAATTCTTTATTGTGGTTTGTTCAATCTTTATTATTATATATTATAAGCATCTAATTATTAAACATGTTAGTCAATGCAGATTTACACATCCACAGCAAGTTCTCAATGGCCACTTCCAAGGATATGGATATTGAAGGCATTGCTCCAAGGGCAAGGGAGAAAGGCTTGCAGCTTGTTGGAAGTGGAGATGCCCTTCATCCAAAATGGCTGGACATCATAGAAGAGAGCACTGAATATGCTGGAGATGGAATCTACTCACATTCAGATTGTGATTTCATTTTAACAACAGAAGTTGAAGCCAGACACAAGATACATCATGTCATCATCATTCCGGATATGGAAACTGCAAGGGAATTATCAGATGCATTGCCAAGTAAAAACAAATGCATTGACGGCAGGCCCAAGACCTCTCTTGACGGATGCGAGCTCTATGACCTTGTAAAGCAGTACGATTGCATGATTGGTCCTGCACATGCTTTCACTCCATGGACTGGAATGTATAAAAGCTATGACAGCATATATGACTGCTATGGAGGCAAGCCTGATTTTGTAGAGCTTGGATTGTCTGCAGATACAGACATGGCGGATACAATAAAAGAATTGAAGGATTTTGTATTTTTAACAAACTCCGATGCTCATTCTCCATGGCCTCATAGACTGGGTCGTGAATTCAATCAGATTGAAATGGAGGACATTTCATATTCATCTCTTAAAAAGGCATTCAAGCACAGGACTATCAAGGCTAATTATGGAATGCTTCCAAATCTGGGAAAATACCACATGACCGCATGCACCAAATGTTATAAAATTGTGGATCCTGAAATTGCAAAGGAAAACAAGATGAAGTGCTCCTGTGGCGGAAGGATTAAGAAAGGTGTGGATTACAGGATTTATGAAATTTCAGATTATTCAAAGCCTTCTCATCCCAATCATAGGCCTCCGTATATTCATCTGATGCCTCTTGCTGAGATTATTGGAACTGTTTATGACAAGGGCGTAACCACTAAGACAGTTCAGAGCATTTGGCAAAGATTGATTGATAAATTCGCCGTGGAAATTGAAGTTTTAATCAATGCTCCTCTGGAAGAAATTGCAGAAGTGGATGAAAGAGTGGTTCTAGGCATTGAAGGATTTAGAAACAAGACTTTGCAGGTTACTCCAGGCGGAGGCGGGAAATATGGTGAGATTTCCTTTAATGGAGAACTGCCTGAAATTAAAGACGAAAAAGAGCAATCCACAAGCTTGGATGACTTTTTTTAGTATTAAATCTTGAAATATGATAATTATTAAATAGTTTATAATCTTTTTTTTTAAAAAATAGGTTAAGTAAGTCATATTTTTTTATAATAGAATTATAATCTTTTTTTTAAAATTAGTTTAAGTAAATCTTTTTTATAAGATAATTATAATCTTTTTTTTTAAAAATAGCAGTAATTATAAAAAGCAGGCTTGGCGGGATTTGAACCCGCGGTCTTTAGATTAGGAGTCTAACGCCTTATCCAAGCTAGGCTACAAGCCTATAAACTATTTTATAAAGCGATTATAAATATTTATCATATTTAAAAAACGTTTATAAAATAGATGTTTTGTGATTAAGTTTAAAAAAAGATATGTATAAATAAGCGGACCCGCCGGGATTTGAACCCGGGACCTTCGGATTAGAAGTCCGACGCCCTGTCCAGCTAGGCTACGGGCCCTTATTTACAGACATACATATTTTGTTCATTATATTATATAAAAGTTTGGGTATTAATAAATTCCAAATTTTAATTTCAGATTCTCAATCTATTTTAAAAAAAGAAAGTTGGATAGTATATTACTATCCTAATCATCTGAGCTATTGGAATTTGAACTAGAACTGGAATTTGAACTGGAGCTAGAACTTGAACTGGAGTTTGAATCGGATTCTGGGGTTGCTGAATTGTAATCAAAGGAGTTTAAGATTCTTCCAGTTCCAGAACCAACCAATATTGTACCATGGTTAGTGCCTGAACCGTCAACAACGGTACATACGTAGTAACCTCCGCTGTTGTAGGTAACAGTGCCAATATGCCAGCCTGGTTCTTCTATCTGGCTAGCTGCAATTGATTTTGCCTGGCTTGGTGATATGTTAGGTCCGCTGCTGCTACCACTTGAGCTGGATCCGCTACCTGAACCGCTTCCTGTTCCGCTGCCTGAGCCACTTCCAGTACCTGTTCCGGAGCCTGCTCCAGAACCTCCTGAGGAAGCGCTTCCGCTATTTCCTGAACTGTTTGTCAGATTTCCAATACCTGTATCTCCGGTACTGCCTGGAGTAAATCCGGACAAGTCATTGAATACAGTATTTGAATCATTTGTCAATCCATATGCTGTTACTCCAGCTGCAATAGCCAGAACAATGATTATGGATATAATGATGTTTGAATTATTCATTTTTCCACCTCTTAACTTTGAAGTTTAATAAATAATATTAATATGAATTTTTATTGAAGCTATAAGCCATTATCAAATATATTATGTTAAAATCAGTAAATTTTTCATTATCATCAGAATTTTAACAATATATTATTTTAATATAGACTTTTTTTATTTATATATCTTTTCTAAGAATTTTTCTTATATAAATTTTTCTTAAATTCCCATTTTGGTTTTTTAGAAATTGATCCATTTTCCACATCATTAAAAAATTTCAACTTTTTTTAAATTATGTATATGATAAATACCTATTTTTTAAAATGTTCTTGAATTTTCAACCTTATCTCATATAAATACTTTTCCTTAACTTCTTTTACTTTTTTACTATTTTTCCCAGATTTTCAATTTTGATTTATTACTTTTCAATACTTTTTTATTATTTAATTTATAATGATTTATAATGATTAATATAAAAAAATCTCTTTAAATATCGTCTTATGTGGCTTTATTTGATTATTTGTTCATGATTTGTTCAAATAATCTTTATATTTTTGGTTTGCCTAAATTAATCTTATATAAAAGTTTCTTTTTAAGTTTAAACAATGACTTTATATTACTTTAAGTATTAATATATAATTGTTAGTTTCTAACTTTTTTAATGTAAAATAAGAGGTGACACATTTGAGCGAAAAAATAGTTATATCCCCGACCTCTCGTCAAGAAGGCCATGCGGAGCTTATCATGGAAGTTGACGACGAAGGGATTGTTACAAATGGTAAATACTTTAGTATTACTCCTGTAAGAGGCTTAGAGAAAATGGTTACAGGTAAAGCACCTGAATCAGCACCTGTTCTTTGTCAAAGAATTTGTGGTGTATGTCCAGTTCCTCACACAATGGCTTCTGCAGAAGCAATGGATGCTGCATTAGGTATTGAAATTCCTAAGACTGCTGCTTTACTCAGAGAATTGGTTATTTCTTCATCTAACCTTAACAGTCACGCAATCCACCACTTCCTGGTTGCTCCTGACTTAATTCCTGCAGATAATGTAGAACTCTTCAAAGCTGCAGTAGACAGCGTAAGTGAAATCAGAAAAACCGCACAATATGCTGTAGACATGATTGCTGGTGAAGGTATCCACCCATCAGACATCAGAATTGGCGGAATGGCAAGAAACATTTCCGAACTTGCAAGAAGGAAATTATACGCTAGATTCAGCGCATTAGTTCCTAAAGTAAACGCACACGTTGAATTAATCGAAAACTTAGTCCTCGAGAAGGAATTCCCTAAAGGATTAGGTGTAGTCAACGCTCCTGTATTTGCAAGTGACGTCATCTACGGTAAGAACGACTTCTTCGACCTTGACAGATTTACTGAAATCGTACCTGAAGTATGGTATGATGATCCTGAAGTAGGTAAGAGAGCATGTACTACCATCCCATTATACGATGGTGTAAATGTTGAAACCGGACCTAGAGCAAGATTAGACAAATTTGCAGGCTACAAAGAAAGAGGAGTTACCGCACAACACTTAGCAAGAGCACGTGAAATGAAAACTTACCTTTCCAGAGCTATTGCAATCTTAGATGAATTAGATACTTCTGCTAATACAATGGCTGATTTCGACCCAAGAGGTACCGGAGAATTAGGTGTAGGTGTAGTCGAAGCACCTAGAGGAACCGATATTCACATGGCAACTGTAAAAGACGGAAAAACCCAATTCTACAGTGCATTAGTACCAACAACTTGGAACATCCCAACTATGGGTCCTGCAACCGAAGGATTCCACTACGACTGGGGAGCACACGTAATTAGAGCATACGATCCATGTTTATCCTGTGCAACTCACGTCATGGTAGTTGATGATGAGGACAAATCTGTTATTAAAAATGAAATGGTGAGAATTTAAGTTTTTTTTAAAAATCTAGAGGAATAACATGCCATATCAAGCGAAAAACATAGTCGTAGGATGCGGACAATACCTGTTCAAGGATGACGGGTTCGGTCCTTTCATAATAAAGGCTTTAAACGATTATTTCGAAGACAAGGAAATGCCAGAGGATACAATGTTCATAGATGCTGGAAATTCAGCTCCTTTCCACTTGTTCTCTCTTCCACAAGAAATCTGGGAAAAGATAATAGTGGTTGACATTGTCTTGTTTGACGGCGAGCCTGGAGATCTGAAAGTCTTTTCTCCATACGACATGCCTGCTGGAATGTTCGAATGCGCTCATACATATACTGTTGAAGAGCCGCTTATAGAACTTGCAGAGGATGGCTACGACGTCAAGATTATTGGATGCAAGCCTGGCGAGATATCTACGCCTGATGTGGAAGTAGGCTTAAGTGAGCCAGTATTAAATGCTATTCCTAAAGCTATCGATATGATTTTCAAGGAACTTGGTTACGAAACAGATGATGTCGTGACCTTGAAGAATTATGATATTTAATTGTTTAAATATATGATTCGTACATTAATGAAATGATATTAACTTGAATTCATGAGTAGCGGATTTATGATAAAACTAAATTCTAAAATAAATATTTAAGGGGTTTAGCAAATGCTCGAAGGATTAAAAAAATGGTTTAATAAATTATTAGGTCGTGAAGCTAAACCGGATGCAGAAGATGAGAAAGCTAAATTGAAGGATTCAGTTCAGCAAGTTGTTGAAGCCGAATCCAAGCCAGCAGAGGAAGCTAAAAAAGCTGCTGATGCAGCAAAGGCTGAAGCTGAATCATCTGAGCCAAATATTGAAGAATCTTCAACACAGGAGGTTGAAAAAGTGGCTGATAAACCAAGAGTAGGATATATTCACATGAGCGGTTGTACCGGTGACGGTATGTCATTAACTGAAAACTATGACATTCTCTCAACCGTACTCACAGAGATGATTGATATTGTATACGGAACCACCTTAGTAGACGTATGGACTGAAGGTACATTTGCACAGGAAATGCCAGAAATGGATGTTGCATTAATAGAAGGTTCTGTATGTTTACAAGATGAACACAGTATAAAAGAACTTTTAGAAGTAAGAGAAAAAGCAGGATTAGTAGTTGCATTTGGATCTTGTGCTATGACTGGTTGTTTCACCAGATATTCCCGTGGTGGACAATTAGCTCAGCCAAAACATGAGTCATTTGTACCTATTTCCAACTTAGTTAAAGTAGACGCAGCTATTCCAGGATGCCCAGCATCTCCGGAAATCATTGCAAAAACAATTGTAGCTTTAGTCAACGGTGACATGGACTACCTGACTCCTATGCTTAACATGGCAGCATGCGATCTTGCATGCGGTTGTGATTTGCAAACTTCCGTTGTCAACAAGGCATTATGCTGCGGTTGCGGAACTTGTGTATTAGCTTGCCCAACCAGAGCTCTTGAAATGGTTGAAGGAAGACCATCCCACAATAAGAGCAGATGTATTAAATGTGGTGCATGTTCCACTCACTGTCCAAGAACCTGGTTCCCTGCAGAAAGAGTTAAAAAGGACTTAGGATTATAGGAGGATATTAAAATGGCATTCGGTACTTATAAAGAAGTAGTATGTGCAAGATCTACTGACAAAGATATCCAAAAAGTCTCACAAGACGGAGGAATCGTAACAGCATTATTTGCTTACGCATTAGAAGAAAACATTATTGAAGGTGCTATCGTAGCTGGGGACACTGAAGACCCATGGAAACCTGAACCAACCATTGCATTAAGTCGTGAAGACTTACTTGCAGCAGCAGGTACCAAATACACCTTCTCTCCTAACGCAATCAAAATCAAAGAAGCTGTAAGACAAAACGGTCTCGAAAAAATCGGTACTGTAGGTACTCCTTGTCAAATCATGGGACTTAGAAAAATGCAATCTTACCCATTCTCTACCAGATTTGTAGCTGACAAGATCAAATTAATGATTGGAATTTTCTGTACTGAAAACTTCCCAAGAGACTCTTTAAGAACCTTTATTGATGGTAAATTACACTCTTCTCTTGCTGCAACTACAAAAATGGATATTGGAAAAGGTAAATTCTGGATTGACACTGTTGACGGCAAACAAGGACTTAAAATCAAGGAAACCCACGGTTACGAACAAGCAGGTTGTAACATCTGCCGTGACTTAGTAGCAAAATATGCTGACGTTTCCACTGGTTCTATCGGTTCTGCTGACGGATGGTCTACTGTTTTCCCAAGAACTGAAGGCGGAAACGAAGTATTCCAAGCTGCTGTCGAAGCAGGTCTTATTGAAACAAAACCAATGGATGAAGGAAAATTCGGTTTAGAATTACTTGAAAAATTAGCTAACAACAAAGCAGACAAAGGTAACGCTGAACGTGAAAGAAGATTAGGCTTAGGCTTACCTCTTCCACAAGAGTTATAATTGTCTAGTTGGCTAGAAGTTAAGAACATTTTTGTTCTTAACTTTTTTCTTGTATTTTTTTATTATTTTCCGACTTTTTTTTAATTAAAACTTTTATTTTTTCAAATAATTACTATTTTTAGCTATTTTTAATATTTTGATTATTATTTTGATTTTTTTAGCTATTTGGACGTTTTTTATTAAGAAGTTCGCTTTATTGTTTTTTAGTTTTCCCATTTGCTATTTTAATCTGAGTTTTCATTTTATATTTGGAAAATAATATAAGTGATAAAAAATATATTATGTAATATGAAATGTATTATGTAATAAGTTTTTTATAGGAATATGTTTGATAAGAAATATATTATGTAATATGGAATGTATTATGTAATAAGTTGTCTAAATGAAATATTGTTATTAAATGCATCATGTACTAAAGTTTTGAATTACTTTTAATATTTAACACATAATTTAAAAATTGGTTACTAAATTATAGGGTGATATAATGAAAAGGCTGCCTCATGGAAATAATATTAATTTGAAGGAAGGAGAATTCTATAATCGCAGTAAGGAATTGAGCAGAATTAAAAGCTTATTGGAAACAACTGAAGATGGAAATGCTCCTGATTTATTGGTTACTGGAATTCGTGGAGTTGGAAAAAGCGTACTGCTTAAGGAAGTAAAAAAGATTTTCGATGAGGACTACCTTGTGGTCTACATCAATTTTTCATATGCCGAGGCATTCCAAACAAATAATATGAGCATTTTTGGCTTGATTGACCATTATTATCAATCCATTGTGGATGAATGCGATAAAAGGAATATGGGAAGCTTCAAGGAAAAAGTAGATAAATTCTTAAAGACAAATGATTTTCACTTAAAGGAGTTTAACAACTATAATGGCATTCCTCTTCCCGTAATTGAAAACGAAACAAATCTGAATAAATTGAATAAGTTTGTTTTAGGTTTTCCGCAAGAATTATACAACTCAAACAATGATAAGATCAAGGGAGTGATTATAATTATTGATGAATTTCAAATCATCAAGGAACTAGGGGATTATAAGGAAGGTTTTTTATGGCTGCTTAGAGGCTTCATGCAGGAACAGAACAATGTTGCATACATTTTATCCGGTTCAATGAGCATTTATGACAAGTTGATTTATGAAATCGCAGGAAAGCAAGGGGTATTTGGAGGCAGGTTGCTGACCCTTCAAGTTGAACCCTTTTCTAAAGAAACAACAAGGAATTACTTGAGTGAAAAACTGCCTGAACTGAAATTCACTGATGAAGGATTTGACCGTTTTTACAAGTGTACCTCAGGAATTCCTGCATATGTCAATACTTTTGCGAATGAGCTGCCTTTGAATGAGGAATTGGATGGGGTGAATGTTTTAGAGGAACTGGATGATAATCTTGATCTCTTAACTTCAAGTCTGACCACATTATGGGGCAGATTGAAATTAAATGAACAAAAGATACTGATTGCCCTGATTAATGGGCCTAAGATGAGGAAAGACATTGCAAAGGAATTGAATGTTGCTTCAGGTTCATTAAGCGTCTATTTGAATAATCTTCAGGACTTCCAATTGATTGAATTCAGAGAGGGAATGTATCATATATCTGAACCTCTTCTTGCAAGATGGCTTGAGGTGGAGTATAATAAAAGAGGAATCTATCCTCACAGATTGATTTAAGATATCTAAAATTAGTATTCATTAAATAGAATGTAATTTTCAAAAAGATTTTAAAAAAAGGGTATTGAGGCTCTGATGAGCCTTCTACATTTAATTGTATATATTAAAAAGATTTTTATTAGTTCTACAAGGTAGTAATCTGACAACCATCACTTTCCACAATCAAAGTATGCTCTTTTTGTGATACCAAAGCACCTGTTCGCTCTTTAAGAGCAGCATATGGATAAATAGCCATTGCTTCTCCAAGCTGTTGAAGGGCTACATTGACCCTGTGCTCATTGAAGTCCTGGGTCAGCCATCTGCCTGAGAATGGAAGTGCATTGTAGTTTTTTTCAATATGTTTAAGCATTCTCTGTGTGCTTTTCAGTCTGAAAGGTCTGTCTCTTAAGAATGAGAATATGTAGGCTTCCGGACAGTCATTTACAATTCCGTCTCCAGGAGTTGCAAAAGGCTCTATTGCTACGGCTTGTCCTTCTTCCAGTATGGTTGGATCGTTGTTGTTGTAGTTTGGAACTGAAATTTCTGCATGGAGGTTCCAATGTTCAAGGCTGTGGCCTGTAAGGTTCAAAATAGGATTCATGCCATAGCTTGAAATTGCTTCATTAACTGCTTCTCCAATATCGCATACCTTGACTCCTGCTCTTACAGTGCTTATTGCAGCTTCAAGTCCTGCTGCAGAAGCATCAATGATATTCTGGCGAAGCTCA
>OMSA01000035.1 GCA_900313645.1 uncultured Methanobrevibacter sp. | reverse complement strand
TCCCAACCTAAAATAGCTGAGTAATAAATCATAATTAAAAATACTGCAACCGGTAAAAACCAGCCCAGATACTCCCATCTGGAGTCAATCTTTTTTACAGCCTTTGCAAAGGAAGACTTAAAATCATATCCGACACCATATTCCAAAATCAAAAATGGAATACCCATCAAAAGAATAGCTACAATATAGGGGATATAGAATGCTCCCCCACCATTTGAATACAGTACATACGGATATCTCCAGATATTTCCAAGACCAACTGCAGAACCTATCATAGCCAATATGAATGATAAGTTACTGCCCCATTCATTTTCCGCCATATTAATTTTTTCCCATATTTTATAGTAATACTATTTGCATTTCCATATTAAAAAAAGTTTACATGAAATGCAAATAATTGGCCTGGAATATTTGCTAATCAAACAGACATCAATTTTATAAAAACTGCGAAATACTTAACAGTTCCTGCCTGCCTCATAAACTTTTTCTAATATATCTTTTTGAGATGTGACATTTCCAATGCATTCAAAGACTTCTTTAATTTCAGGATTTGCTGAAAATCCGATAAAGTTTTTAATACCGGTTAATGCATCGCCACAATGGCTTCCAGCAGCCATAATGATATAATAATCTTTACCATCAAGATTCCTGAATATCGGATAACATCTGTCAAAAAACATTTTCAAAGTTCCGCACATTTCAAAATAGTATACTGGAGTTGCATAGACGATTACATCCGCCTGCATCATATCATCCAGAATCGGTGCAATCCCGTCCTGCTGAACGCATTTCATATCCGGTGTTTTGCAGGCATAGCATGCTTTACATGATGAAAATTCAATATCTTCTAAAAAGTACTTTTTAGCTTCATTTCCACCGTCAATTGCTCCTTTAACAAATTCATCACATAATGTATCTGAATTTTGACCTTTTCTTGGTGAAGAACTTATAACGACTACTTTTTTACTCATTTTCAATCCACTCCCTTGCTTTTGAAACATTTCCTAAAAACCTCATTCCTTTTTTGAAATCAAGTTCAGGGTATGTATTCTGCAGGTCGCTTACACATCCGTCAATGCCTGATCCGCCGGAAGTGCAGAATGCCTTAATTGATTTGCCGGTTAAATCAACGCTTTCTATAAATGTGTTTATGATTGTCGGTGCGGTGTACCACCATACCGGAAAGCCGATGACGACTGTATCATATTCGCTTACATCACATGTTTCAGCTATTGGCGGTCTGAATGACTTATCATTCATTTCAATAGTTGAACGAGAATTTTTATCCATATAATCCAGATCTGCAGGAGTATAAGCCTCAACCGGCTTGATTTCAAACAGATCATAACCGTTTTCTTCTGCTATCTTTTCTGCTACACTTCTTGTTTTCCCACTTGCTGAGAAATATGCAACTAATACTTTGCCCATTTGTTTCACCTAATTAATAGTAGTGATTCAGAACATATAATTGTTTACATTTGCAACAATTTTAAAAAATAATATTAACTAAAAAAAAGATAGAATATAATGTTTATAAATAAATGAAGGTAATATAAAATGTCAAAACCTGTCGTTGCAATAACAAGACCAAAAGACAGAGCTAAAAAAGCCTGTGAAATTGTTGAAAAATTAGGTGGTGAAGCCATTCTTGCTCCAACACTTGATTTGAAACCTGTAAATACAGAATCCCTAAAAGATTTAGTTTCAAGAAAGGATGAACTTGACTGGATTGTATTTACCTCACCGACAACAATCGTTTCACTGAATCAGTTTTATCCGGATTTTATTGAAAGTCTTGACTGCAATTTAGCAGTGATCGGAAATAAAACCGGAAAGCTGGCTGAAGAAAATGGTTTAAATGTTGATTTGGTGCCTGAAGATTTCACAGCGGAAGGTCTGCTTGAAGAGTTCAAAAAGCAGGGCATAACAGACAAAACCATCGGAATACCTAGAACCGCATCTGCAAGACCTACATTACCCGAAGGTTTAAAAGAGCTTGGAAACAGAGTCATTCTTGCCGAAGCATACAAATCACTCTTTCCGATGAATGATGAAAAAGTCAAAGAGCTGATTTTAAAAATTGAGAACCATGAAATTGATGCAATCACTTTTACAAGCCCATTGACTGTTGAAAACTTCTTTGAAATAAGTGACGATAAAGAAAAACTGGCTGAGATACTAAATGAAAACCTGCTGACCGTCTGTATTGGTCCGATTACTGCAAAAGTCTTAGAAAAATACAATATTGCCCACATTTATCCAGATACATACACAGTTCAAGACATGATGGAACTGTTATTCAAACATTTGCAAGGTGAATAAGATGATAACTATTTGGCCACAATACCTAGATAAAAACTTGACACTCAAACAGGGACGTAAAATCTCAATAGAAGATTCAGTCAAAGAACCTACCATCAATGAAATTGAAAGAGCACTTAAAAGACTCGGACTGCAATTTAGCCTTCAAAAAGAAAACTCATATCCGGGCAAATGGTATGAAAAGTCAGGAAGGGTTCTTGTTGAATGGGAAGGAACTAAACTGGAACTCATTCGAGAGGTTAGTTTGAAAATCAAGGAAATGAGAAACTGATTACTATGGAAATACCACAATTAATGTCTGAACAATACAGCCAAGCAAGACAGATTATCGAATCATCCAACGACATTAAAATATACTCACATATCGACTGTGACGGAATTTGTTCAGGCGCAATACTATCAACCATACTCGACAGACAAAACAAGGAACATGAGATTGAATTTGTGAATCTGGATGTTTTAGACAATCTTGAACTGGACCATGAACTAACAATATTCTCCGATTTGGGTTCTGGCCAGAGCGTAGATGCAAAAGCAAAAAAAGGTCAAAAGATAATTATTTTAGATCACCACCCTCCACTAAGAGATTTGGACTACGGGGAGGGCAAAGATTATACTTATTTGGAAATCAATCCTCTGCATCACGGCATTGACGGGTCATACTATGTCTGTGGCGGAGGACTGTGCTACTTTTTATCAAAGGAATTCGGATATGATGATTTAAGCTGGATTGGTGTTTTATCTGCAATTGGAGATATGCAGAATACAAGTACAGGACATTTTGAAGGCTTGAATAAAATCATACAGCAGGATGCAATAGACGGAGGATACCTAAGCGTCATAGAAAATGACATCAACATCTATGGAAGAAATACAAGGCCGCTATTCATTGCACTGTCCTATTTCAGTGACGTGAAACTCCCAATTACCAACAACACCAATGAGACTATGGCAATTTTGGAAGAGCTCGGAATAGATGAAAAACATAACAGAAAAACATTAAACGAACTTACAATGGAAGAGAAAGGAAAACTCTATCAGCGCCTTTCCGGAATGATTTCCAAAGTGGTTCCAGGAAGATACGTGAAATACATTCCTCAATTAATCATTGGAGACTCATACACTTTTATTAAAGAGGATCCCAACAGTTTTTTAAGAGATGCATCCGAATTTTCAACCGCCATGAACGCGTGTGGAAGAAACCATGAAGAACGCATTGCAATGGAGGTTTTAAAAGGAGACAGATTCCTTGCTTTAGATGAATTGGAAACCGTTAGCAGAGACCACAGGCGCAACCTCGCCCAATCAATTGAAAAAGTAACCAGCGATGAAAACTCAAATATAATTGAACTCGAAAACCTCCAATACTTTGACGGTACCGGCATTAAACCCGAAATTGTCGGAACTGTAACCGGAATGATATTGGGATACTGTAATTGGAAAAAACCAGTTATTGGATTCACCCAAACAGACGATAAGGGGCTTAAAATTTCTTTAAGATGTTCTAGGCTTCTTTCCTATGACGGAATACATTTCGGACATATAATCCGTGACATTGCAAGTGAAGTTGGAGGCACAGGAGGGGGCCATTCAATGGCTTGTGGCGCATACATCCCAATTGAGAAAAAAGAAGAATTTTTAGAGCTATTCAATAACATCCTTAATGATAAATTAACAAATTAAATTTATATACTATAAACTAAATAATATTAATTAATCAATTATAATTGAGGAATGAATATAATGAAAGCATTTAAAAAACGAGGAGCGCTAACACATTTCCAAATTCTAAGTGAAATATCAAAACAAGACCCTCATCTCAAACAAAAAGATTTGGCTAAAAAATTAGGGATTACAATACAGGCTGTTTCTGAAAATATCAAAACTTTAATCGAATTAGGATATATTACTTCCAAAGACGGAAGATCACCATATAAAATAACTCAATCAGGTATTGATAAAGTAAAAAGGGATGCTATTAGCTTAAGAAAATATTCCGATTCAGTACTTGAAACCATGAACCATTATAAGACCATATGGCCAGCAATTGCTTCAGAAGAACTCAAAAAAGATGATATTGTAGGTTTATACATGGATGATGGTGTTTTATATGCTCATAAAAAAGAAGAAAATGCAACAGGTGTTGTATTATCTGATGCAGAAGAAGGCATGGACGTATCATTAACCAACCTTACCGGAATCATCGACATGACCGTTGGTGAAGTTACAGTAATAAATGTTCCTACCATCAAAGACGGCGGATCCAAATCATGCGATTTGGAGTTAATTAAAAAAGTTTATGAAAACGGAACAAACAGCGGGGAAAAAATAGATAAAATCGCTGTTGCAGGTACTGTCTCACGTGCTATTACCAATAAACTCAATATGCCTATCGATATTGAATATGCTGCTCCTCAAGCAACTGCAAATGCTGCACGTAAAGGTTTAAATGTCCTTGCAATTTGCGTAGGTGACATGAGCAAAGCATTCACCCGCGAACTTGAAAATGAAAAAATTAAATATAATATTATTGATGGCGGAAAATAATTAATTTTCTCTCATCATCTTTATTAATCCCGCCGCTATTTTTAAATAATTTGATGAATTATCCTCAATAACTTTTTCATATTCTTTTAAATCCTCATTTTTGGCGAGAATTTCCGCATTTCTTAAAATCTGTTTAATTTTTATTGTCTCTACTTCTTCATGCGTGGGCAAATCCTTTTCTATAATTTTACTGTTATTGCCGTTTTTAATATTGTTGAATCTTGAAATTTCATCATTTGAAACCAGAAGAAATGCCAAACCGGTTTTTCCCGCTCTTGCTGTTCTTCCTATTCTGTGTGTATAATCGTCAGGATTTTGGGGAACATCATAATTGATTATAACATCAATATTTTCAATATCCAATCCGCGAGCGGCAATGTCAGTTGCAACCAGAATATTGATGTTGCCGTTTCTGAATTTGTTCATTACCTTATCCCTCACCTGCTGAGTCATATCCCCGTGAATGCTGTCCACGGCAAAATTTTCCTTTTTAAGATGTTTTGCAACAAAATCAACACTCTTTTTAGTATTACAGAATATCAATGCAAGATTTACATCATATACGTCAATCAAGCGTGTTAGTCCATTGAATTTATCTTCAATTTTGCATTTAAACGCATATTGTGTGATTTTTGGAATGTTTTGCTTTTTGTCTGAAACCTTTATAAACTTCGGATTTTTCTGATAATTTTTGGCGATGAGCTTGATTTCTTGAGGTATTGTTGCAGAAAACAGTAAAGTCTGTCTTTGGGAAGGTGTCTGGGCAAGTATTGATTCAATATCATCTCTAAAACCCATTTCCAGCATTTCATCCGCTTCATCAAGTACAACACTTTCAATTCCAATCAGTTCAAGATTGCCCCTTTCAATATGGTCAATTACACGACCGGGAGTTCCAACAATTATGTGAACACCCTTTTTAAGAACTCTTGTCTGCTTGCCTATTGGCTGGCCCCCATAAACTGCCAAAACCTTTAATTTTTTTATTCGAGACCCTGCCTTTTCAATTTCAGATGCAACCTGCATACATAACTCTCGTGTAGGACATAATATTATGGCCTGTGGAGACCTGTCAGGAATAAATATCTTTTCGAGAACAGGAATTGCAAATGCCATGGTTTTACCGGAACCCGTTTGGGCCTGGCCTATTACATCATTGCCTTTTAAGATAGGTGGAATGGCCATTTTTTGAATGGGAGTTAACTTATATAAGCCCATATCCCCAATAGCTGTTTTTATTTCATCTGAAATGTTTAAATCTTCAAAATTCATTATATCAATATTTAAAAAACAAGTTATTTAATTTTTTAGATTAGTTTTGTTTGGACTGATTTTTCCGGAAATTCAAACAGATATCTAAAAATCTCATCATTATCATTAAGTATTCCGTTTTCAGAAGTCCTTTTTTTAAAAATCGCCATCAACTTTTTATTGTTCACGCTTGGCAGACCATAATTATTGCCGAACTTGTTGATATATTTGTCTTTAAGTCCCGGAAAGTGTTCATCCAATTTTTCATAAAAGTATTCGCGGTTGCCCTCTCTTAGGGTCATTCCCATCTCCATACAGATGATTCCGTAAACATTAGAATCAATGCAATAATCCAAAATTCCATTGATATTTTCCTCAGTATCGTTAATGTAAGGCAATATCGGACATAACCAAACAATTGTTGGAATGCCTTCTTCGTTTAAAGTCTTTAAAACCTCAACACGCCTTGAAGTCGGACAGACATTCGGTTCGAGAACCTTGCATAAATCATCGTCAGCCGTCGTTAAAGTCATCTGGACAACAGCCTTTGAGTTCTCATTAATCTTTTTAAGCAAGTCCAAATCTCTCAATATCAAATCTGACTTTGTAATGCATGTAAATCCGAACCCGTATCTGTGAATCAATTCCAAGGATTTTCTAACATGTTTTAGCCTCTTTTCGACAGGAATATATGGATCTGTCATTGCTCCTGTACCTATCATTGCCTTAGGTCGTTTAATCAGTTCCTTTTTAAGCAGCTCATGATAGTTTTCCTTGACTTCAACATCTTCAAACTTATGATTCATGTTGTAGATTTTGCTTCTTGAATCACAGTATATGCACCCATGAGTGCATCCCCTATACAGATTCATACCATTTTTTGAAGACAGAAGGGTTTTTGAATTTACATAATGCATAAAACTAATAAGATTTTCAAAAGTTAAATAATTATAGTAAAAAAACAAATTTTAAAATATGGAACAAAAAAACATTATCGGATATGAAAAAGAATACACCATTAAAAATCATCCTTCAATCAAAGGCCTTCAGATAATCGAAGGTAAAAACAATTTCCCCATTAGTTGGCTCAATCAACAGGGTTATTGTGAATACCAGTTATATCTCGAATACATGAAAGGCATTGAAACACAACCTACAAAAGCCATGACACACGGAAGCCAGATTCACGAAGAGCTTGAAAACATCTTCAAGCAGGAGGCAACACCATCAACATTTGAAGACGCCATTGAAGCATCAAAAGAAAATGCATCAATGTCAAGGGAATGTCTTGTAATATCCCCAAAATACGGAATCAGAGGCTATATTGATGAAATCTGGATGAAACCTGATGAAATAGTAATAATTGATGACAAGCCTGGAAGAACACCATACCAATCAACAATGAATCAGGTAAGGGCATATTGTCTTGCATTTAAAGAAATGACCGGTGATGAAAGAAAAATCAAAGGCGCTTTAAGAGAAAGAGGAACCGGAAACCTCTTCTGGATTGAGGTGTTCACACCTGAAATTGAGAATGAAATAAAATTCACAATTGACAGGATGCATGGGCTTTTTGAAGGAACAAAGCCTTTCATTGCAACAAAAAACCCTAACAAGTGCAGATCATGCAGATTCAAAAACGATTGTGAGAATGCAAAATGAACAAAAAAACAATATCCATAATCCTTTTAATAATTTTTATCATCACATCCGTTCTGACATTGGCAAATGTCTTTCTAACGGACGTTAACACAACTCAAAACCAGACAGGAACATTGACAATCAATGGTACAACCATCCATTATGAAAAAGCGGGAAAATGTCTGGAAGTGATTGACGCAAATACTATACAGGTCTACGGCGTCGGACGAGTTCAGCTGACACAAATCGACACTCCGTCAGCAGAACCTGGATTCAGCCAGGCAAAGAAATTTGTTGAGGACAGATGCCTTGGAAAAACAGTTTATCTAAATGTTGATGACAAAAAGCCTTATGACAATTACGGGCGTACACTGGCTATTGTGTACACTGAAAATGAGGATATTAACAAGGAACTGCTGGACAATAATCTGGCAAAGATATCCTATTTCACACCTAGCGAATTCAAAAAAGGAAATGTGTGATTAAACAACTCTGTTTAAACCCAAATAAATCTTATTCTTTTTATATACCTTATCCAGTATTTCATTCCATTCTTCAACGGTGATGTGTCCCTTATTAGGAATCAGATTGTCCAAAGAGGCTTCAGTGACGTTTAAAATATCTGCAAGAACAAATGATAAAGTTCTTCCGGTCAGCGATAAATCATAAGGGTCATAACCGGTGACCGCCAAAATCCAGACATTATCCTTAGAAGAGCTGTCATATTCCTTTCTAAGTGCATCAAACCAGCCTGCTATCTTTATGACATTGCCTGCTGCATCAGCAATTGAAATGTAATAATCCTCACCGGAAAATTCAATTGAATCGATGGCTCTTTGAATCTTATCCTTTAGCTCCGGGGAATCTAACTCCAAATCAAATTCACTGTTGGTAATGGTGTCAGTTAGATAATTCTCAATTTCCCGGATATTTTTAAAATAACCTAACGGTTCAAGCCTATCGGGGTCTCTGTCACATAAATCATAGATTAAATCTTCATCTACATCAACTATCTCATATCCTTCAAGCTTATGGGATTTATATTCCTTAAAGTCAATGCAATAGTTTTCCAAATCATCTTTGTTTAAATACCAAAGAACTTGAACCTTTTTAATCATATTCTCAATAATATTCCACTACAGTAGTTCTAGTAATATTGTTTAAAATCCTATCGGAGTGTAATAATTTACCTATTAACCAATCAAAGATTATAGGGAACCAATAGAGTTTTGTTAAATTACGTACAATAGCTTGCATCCAATTAATGTCATAACCATTTTTTGATTTTACTTCTAATGACATTATGGATTTGCCGATTGTAGCTCCAAAAGTTTTTTCACAATAAATAAAGTAAATCAATGTTAAAACTGGTATTACATACAATAGCACATTGAAAACTTGATTAGCATCCTTCGGATTAATCAGATTGAATATGAAAAATGATATTATTGATATTACTGCTGAAACTACAAAATAGTCAAGAATATATGCAATAATTCTACGTGTAAATACACTAACCATATTATCACCTTAACAAACTCTAGGAACTGGATCTGCTATTGGTGCTTCAAGAATTCTTTCACCACCAATCGGAGTGTTAACAACAACGTAATCTCCTTCAACGACCTCTCCAATTATTGCCGCATTTTCACCATACTTTTCACTTTTGATAGCCTCAAGGACCGCTTCTGCCTTATCCGCTTTAACGCCCATCACTACCTTACCTTCATTAGCTACTTCAAACGGATCAATACCTAACATTTCAGATACCGCATGAACCTCCTGTTTTATTGGTATCGCATCTTGTTCAAGTACAACACCAACACCCGCTTTGGAAGCCATTTCATTGATTGCATTTGCGAAACCTCCACGGGTAGGGTCTTTCATTGCTGTAACTCCACCAATATCTAAAGCTTTTTTAATTATATTCCACATTGGAGCAACATCAGATTTTAACTCGGTTTCAAATCCGAAACCTTCCCTAAATGACATCAAGCTCATTCCATGGTCACCTAAACTTCCGGTAACAATAATCTTATCACCGACTTGCAAACCGGAATCGCGAACAACTTCACCTTTTTTAGCTATTCCGACCCCTGTTGTTACCATTACAATACCGTCAAGCTTGTCCTGAGGCATTACTTTGGTATCTCCAGTGATAACTGCCACATCAACTTCCTCACAGGTTTCGTTTAAAGATTTGATTATTGTATCCAAATCCTCAATCGGGAAACCTTCCTGCATAATGATTGCATTTGAAATTGCAAGTGGTTTTGCTCCCATTACAGAAACATCATTTATAGTTCCTGCCGCTGAAATCCTACCGATATCCCCTCCAGGGAAAAACAATGGATCGATTGTGTGACCGTCGGTAGTAACAACAATTTCATAGTCTCCAAGTGGAATTGATGCTCCATCATCTAAGTCATCTAAACTAATACCACCATTTACACTCTTTTTTGTGATATTATCTAAAACGGTGCGGGAAATTAAATTTGCCATTACCTCTCCGCCGGCACCGTGGTTCATGTTAATTTTATCATCTGACATTTTATCTCCTAATTAAAAATATAATTAATGAAATAATATTTGTAAAAACAAGTATATAAAATTATGAAAAAAAGTGACTCTTTCAAAAACTTTGTTGATTTAAAATTTTTTGATGAAAATTAGTTGTGAATTTTTAATTTTATCTAAAAATAGTTAAATTTAATAAATAGGTG